>JAUZEM010000267.1 GCA_030839005.1 Actinomycetota bacterium
GAGGCCAGGACGTGGGCGGTTTCGGTCGCGCGACCCGGCACCTCGCCCGGATGGGCGACGACATGCCCCGCGGTTTCGATCGAGCGCCGTACCGCATCGACGCTGCGCTGCGCCGCGTCCACAACGGCGTCGCGCGTCGCCGAGACCGGCGTGGCCGAGGCCGCCGTCGGTCTCGGCACCCGCTCCGTCGCCGTCGGCGCGGGATCTCGCTCGAGGTCGACCATCGCGATCGAGAGCTTCAGACCGCCGACGCCATCGGTGACGGTGTGGTGGACCTTCTGGAGCATCGCGGCCCGCCCACCCGTGAGGCCTTCGATGATCGTGAACTCCCAGAGTGGACGGGCCCGGTCGAGGGCGTGCTCGGCGAGCGCGCCGCACAGGTCGAGCAGCGCGCGGTCGTCGCCCGGCGCCGGCACGCCGACCACGCGCACATGGGCGTCGAGATCCAGGGTCGGATCGTCGGCGAACGCCGGGGGCACGATCCGCAGCGGCGCGCCGATCACGCGCTGACCCAGGCGGGGGATGGCTTCGAGCGCTCGCTGCATGGTTGCCCGCACGCGATCGTCGGAAGGACGACGGTCGAGGAGCGTCAGGTTGCAGAAGTCGGACCGGAGCGCCGGGTCCTTCTCGACCGCCCACATGATCGCCTCGGAGTTCGACATCCGCACGGGACCAAAGCTACGTCGTCGACGGCCTCACGCGCGGCGGGCGCCCTACGTTCGGCGGATGGGCATCAGGGTTGCAGGCGGTACGTCGGAAGCGAGGAAGTGTTCGATGATCCGTGCGGTTTCCTCGGGCTGCTCCATAGGCAAGGCGTGCGAGGCGCCCGGCACGACGGCGAGCTGTGCGGCCGGGATCGACTCGTAAAGCGAGCAGGTATGCGAAAGATGGATGAGATCATCGTCGCCGGCCATCACGAGCACGGGGACCGAGACCTTGCGGAGATCGTCGATGGTGAGTTGCGGCTCCGACGCAAACATCGTCAGCGACTTGCCGACCACCTCCCCGAAGTGTTCCGGGCCGTCGGGCGAGCGTTCGCCGTATTGCGCGTTCAGCATCTCGGCCGTGGGACTGTCGGGGTCGAGCGTCATCGGGCGAAGACCGTCCGGGTGATAGTTCGATCCGATCGTGACGAGCCGTCGGACGAGGTCGGGCCGGCGGAGCGCAACGAGCAGGCCGACATTGCCGCCGTCGCTCCACCCGATCAGGTGCGCCGGACCACCGAGATGTTCCAGGAACGCGATCGTCTCGTCGGCCATGGCCGCGTAGTGAAACGGCTCGCTGGTGTCAGCCGTGCGACCGTGCCCCCGACGGTCGAAGGCAGCCACGCGGTACGTCGCCGCGAGCGGCCCACCGATGGTGTCGAGCATCAGATCACTGTTCGAGAGACCGCCGTGCAGGAGCACGACCGTTTCGTCCTTGTCGGTGCCGGTTGATGCCCAGGTCTGGTGCCCGAGAAGGCTGATGTATGACATTCCCGAACCATAACGTCGGCTCGACGAGGCGGTCATCCGAACGACGATTCACCCTGGGCGGACGCTGAACACCGTTCGGCGCCGTCGTACGATGCGAACCTGTGACTTCACGCACCGACCTTCAGCGCATCGACCTCCAGCACATCGACCTCCAGCACATCGAAATACACGGCCATCGCGTCGGCTACCGCAGCGCGGGTTCCGGGCCGGTGATCGTACTCGTCCACGGCATGGCCGGAAGCTCGACAACGTGGCGATTCGTCATGCCCGCGCTCGCCGAACGCTTCACCGTGGTGGCCCCCGACCTCGTCGGGCACGGCGCGTCCGAAAAGCCGCGCGGCGACTACTCGCTGGGAGCGTTCGCGAGCGGCGTGCGCGACCTCATGTTGGCATTGGGCCACGAGCGCGCGACCCTGGTCGGACAATCATTTGGTGGCGGCGTTGCGATGCAATTCGCCTATCAGTTCCCGGAGCGCTGCGAACGGCTGGTGCTCGTGTCGAGCGGCGGATTGGGCGGCGAGGTCAACATGTTGTTGCGTCTGCTCGCGTTGCCCGGCGCGGAGCTCGTGCTCCCGTTGGCGTGCACCAACTGGCTCCATGATGGTGTTGTGAGCGTCGCGGGTTGGCTCGAGAACATCGGCGTTCACGCCGGCCCGCACCTGACGGAGACGTGGAACAGCTACGGGTCGCTGGGCGACGCCGAAACCCGCACGGCGTTCCTGCAGACGCTGCGATCAGTCATCGACGTTGCCGGCCAACGCGTGAGTGCGGCCGATCGTCTCTACCTCGCCGCCGAAGTTCCGACGCTGATCATCTGGGGCGACAAAGACAGGATCATCCCCGTCGAGCAAGGCCGTGCGGCCCATGAAGCGATTCCGGGAAGCAGGCTCGAGATCTTCGAGGGCGCCGGGCACTTCCCGCACTGCGAACATCCCGACCGATTCTGTGAGGCCTTGATCGACTTCATGAACACGACGCACCCGCCGACGACATCCCCATCGCAGTGGCGGGAGCGGATGCTGGCCCGCAGCACCTGACTCGAACGGCGCGCGCAACGGCGATCGTGCGCGGTTGGTGGTCAGGGCCGACGGCCGGTGAAGGCAATGAGCTGCGTTTGCATGTCGGCGTCTTCGCCGGGATCGATCTTCGGGCCGTACTGGCCGCTCTGGCGGAGCACCTCGTCGATTCCCTGGATGCCCTCGAACATCCGTGCAACTTCTGCCGGATCGAGGGTTTCGTCGAGGCCCGTGGCTCGCGCCAGGTCCCACGTGTGGATCAGCACATCGCCGAGGATGAACATGCCGATTGCGTCGTCGAGTTGGTGTTCGCCCGCTTGTGGATGACTGAACGTGCGGCCCGCGTGGTCGGGATCGTCCAGCAACGTCTGGATGCCGTCGCTCATGGTCAGCCACGCCTGCGCGGGATCGGTGCCGATCGAAGGGCCGGCGGGTAGCTCGACGCCCGCGCCGTCACGCAGGAAAGGCGGGATCCACTCGACGAGGTGTCCAACGACGTCACGAGCGACCCACCCGTCGCACGGCGCCGGAGCATCCCACGCAGTTTGCGGGACCGCCTTCGCTCGGCGCGTGAATCCCTCGGCGACTGTCCTGTACCGGTCTGCAACCTCACTCACGTTCGCGTACCCGGGTGCGCGCTACCTCGCCACGGAGGTGTGCTTGAACTCGTTGAGCCCGGGCCACTCGAGCAGGTCGAGCACCCGGTCGACGTCGTCGGGCCGCCCCCGCTCCATCAGGCGCACGAAGGCGGCTTTCTCGTCGACGACAAACGTAGGTACGCCGAACATGGCACGGCGCTTCACCGCGTCGGTATGCGTCTGGGCGAGCGTCTTCAACGGCCGGCCGGTCGCGACCTCCGCGGCAACCGCGCGCGCGTCGAGGCCGACCGAAGTCGCGATCTCGGCCAGCACCTCGTCTTTGGCGATCTTGCGGCCCTCGTCGTGGCGGGCGGCGAACGCGGCGAGATGCCAGTCGAGGAAGAGGTCGGGGAACTCGTCACGCACGGCGATGCCCCAGCACAGCGCGCTCACGCCGGATCCCCGCACCTCGGGGTCGAGCTCCCAAACCGGCGGCGCGCCTTCTTCGACGTGCACCTGGTCGAGCGAGAACGGCAGAAAGGTGACGTCCCAATCACGGCCGGCGCGCAACCCGGCAACGACCGATTCGTGGCCGTTGCGGGCGAACGGGCACCGGTAATCGAAACTCACGGCGAACTGACGAGCCACGGGTCCTCCCTCGGGTTACGACCTCCGCGTCGCAACGGCACCAGCATGGTCGTCATTCCCTGCCGTTGACGAAAGGACGCAGGGCGAGTCCGAGGCCGACCCCGAAGGCGGCTCCGGCCAGGACGTCGGAAGCGTGATGCAGCCGCACGTAGATGCGGGTGGCCGCCACCAGCGACGCCGCCGAGTACCAGGCCGGGCCGCCGCCGAGCAGCGTCGCGGCGCAGAACGCGGCGGTCGCGTGGCCCGAAGGGAAGGAGCTCGTGATCGGGCGCCGCAATCCGTGGCGGAACTCGATCGCGGTGTAATCCGCGGGTCGGATTCGGCGAAACAGCGATTTCACGGCACCGTTCGTCAGCGCCGACTCGGCACCCAGTGAGAGCGAGTAGCGCAGCGACCACGCGAGGTCGCCGCCATTTCCGAGCGCGCGGGTGGCGCCGCAGATGTGCCACAGAAGGCTGTGGTCGGCGGCACTCGACAGACGGTACGCGACGGCGTCGACAGGGGGACTGTGGAAACGGTCGAACCGCCGTTCGACCGCCGCATCGAACGCGGCGACACGCTCGACCACATCGACGAGCTTCATTCACACGGCTTCATGCAAAGACGAGCGGCAACTGCGGGCGACCTTCGCGCTCGGCCTGACGGGTGAGCAGTGTCGGCCGCGCGAGTTCAGGTTGACCATCGAACTCGGGACAGAACTCCTGGAACGAGCAGTAGTTACAGAGCGCGGACGTTCGGGGCCGGAAGTCGTCACGCTTGCACGCCTGGCGCACGGCTTGCATCACGGCGTTGGTTTTCACCTCGACGCCGCGCAGGCTCTGGTCGGACGGTGTGGTGATGATGCGCTCGGGCTTCGACAGGTACAGCAGCTGTACGCGTGCCGGACGGCGACCGAACATCCGCTCGCACAGCAGCGAGTACACGTGCACGCCCGCCATGCTCCTTTGTTCCCAGCCCTCGCTCGGTGCGGAACCGGTTTTGTAGTCGGTGACGACGAGCTCGCCGTTCGCGTCGAGCTCGAGCCGGTCGATGATGCCGCGGATCGTCACGCCACCGTTCGTGATCGCGGTGACGCGCAGCTCGACGCCGAGCACCGTCACGTCGCGCGGGTCTTCGATCTCGAAATAGCGCCGAACCAGCACCTCGGCGTCGGAGTGGAACGACGCGCGCTCCTCGTCGGAGAGGTCGAGGTGCGCGAACTCGGGGTGCGCGGCGACGTCGGCTTCGGCGCGCTCGAGGTCGGCGAGGGCGTGCTCGAGGGTGCGCTGCGCAGGAGGGCGCCACATGAGGTACTGCAACGCCAGGTGCACGAGGGTTCCCTTGCTCGCCGGCGCGGACGGCGGCTCGGGGAGGCGCTCGATGTAGCCGAACCGGAACGCCAGCGGGCAGCTCGTGAACGTTCCCATCGAGCTCGGCGACAACGACACCGGCACCGGGTGAGCCGGCTCCCGCGCCTGGTCGATCGTGTCCTCCGCCGTCATGTACCGACGATACCGCCGGGGTGTGCCACCAACGGCGACCGTCTACGGTTCGGGCCCTGCCTGGGAGGTACAGCGATGAAGGTCGACACCGGAGTGATGGCGCCGTCCCTGAGCGACATCGGCCCGCGGGCCCGCGAGCTCGAAGAGCTGGGTTACGACGGCCTGTTGACCGCCGAGACCGGGCACGACGCGTTCCTCCCCATCGCGCTGGCGGCCGAGCACACCGAGCGCATCGAGCTCGCCACCGGGATCGCGGTGGCGTTCGCCCGAACGCCGATGGTGCTCGCGTACACGGCCAACGACCTGCAGCAGATGTCGAAGGGCCGGTTCGTCCTCGGCCTCGGCTCCCAGATCAAGCCGCACATCGAGAAGCGGTTCTCGATGCCGTGGTCGCATCCGGCCCGGCGCATGCGCGAGTACGTGCTGGCGTTGCAGGCGATCTGGAGCGCGTGGAACGACCGGACGCCGCTCAAGTTCGACGGCGAGTTCTACAAGCACACGTTGATGACGCCGTTCTTCGCGCCCACGCCGAACTCCTACGGCGCGCCCAAGGTGTTCCTCGCGGCGGTCGGCGAGTTGATGACCGAGGTTGCGGGCG
>JAUZEM010000339.1 GCA_030839005.1 Actinomycetota bacterium
CCTCGAGCACCATCTGTGCCACGCGTATCAGGCGTACCTCTCCAGCCCGTTCGATGATGCCGCGATCCTGACGATCGACGGAACCGGCGAGAACCTGGAACGACTCGGCGGAAGTTCCATCTCGACAACCATGGCCGAAGGTCGTGACGGCCGAGTGAGCGTGCTTTCCGAGGTGGTAATGCCGAATTCGGTCGGTGCTGTGTACTCGAGCGTCACCCAGCACCTCGGCTTCCGCGAGGAGCAAGAGGGAAACACGATGGCGCTCGCATCGTTCGGCACCGACCGCTTCTACCGGCGCGTGCGCGACGACGCGGTCGAACTTCTCGACGACGGCCGGTTCGAGCTTCGGCAGCGGCCGAACGGTGACGGGCTCCGCTACCTCGATGCGATGGTGGAATTCTGTCCGCGAAGGGAGCGAGGCGGGCCTCTGACGCAAGACCACTTCGACCTCGCCTGGAGCTGTCAGGCGATCTCCGAGGAGATCATCGTGCATGTCGCGCGCGCGCTTCAGGCACGCACCGGCAGACGGCGGCTCGCGGCCGCCGGTGGCGTCGCGTTGAACTGCGTGGCGAACGCGAAGATCCTGCGCGAGAGCGCGTTCGACGAGATCTATGTCATGCCGAACGCCGGCGATCGCGGGCTCGCGCTCGGAGCAGCCCTGTACGGCTATCACGTCGTGCTCGGCGGCAAGGACCGGCATCCTCCCGCGCACGACTACCTCGGATGCGCGGCGACCGACTCCGAGATCGTGGCGGCGCTGGAGGCCGCGAACGATACGGAGTTCAAGAAAAGCGACGACATCGCCGCTGAGTGCGCCGCCCTCGTCGCCCAGGGCCGCATCATCGGCTGGGTCCAGGGTGGAGCGGAGTTCGGACCCCGTGCGCTCGGGCACCGGAGCATCCTGGCCGACCCCCGTACGCCCGCGAGCAAGGAGCGGCTCGACGCCCAGATCAAACGGCGCGAGTGGTTCCGCCCCTACGCGCCGAGCGTTCTGGCCGAGCACGCGGACGAGTATTTCGAGATGCACGGACCGAGTCCGTACATGCTGCTCGCCGTGAACACGCGGCCGTCCGTGCGGGACAAGGTTCCGTCAATCGTCCACGTCGACGGGTCGGCACGCGTGCAGACGGTCGCACGCGACACCGAGCCGCTCTACCACCGGCTGATCTCGAAATTCCACGAGATCACGGGCGTGCCGATGGTGTTGAACACGAGCTTCAACGGTTACGGAGAGCCGATGGTCGAGACGCCCACGGACGCGGTAGCAGCGATGCACTCGATGGGTCTGGACGCACTCGCGGTCGGAGATTATCTCGCATGGACAAAGGGGACATCGCTGTAAAGGTGCTCCCTGGTCTTCGTGTTATCTCGAGGGAAGCGATCGAGACCCGCCGGACGCTTCACATGTCGCCGCGGTAAAGTGCGAACCTTATGGAATCGATCACGACGTCACAGCGCGGGCTCATGGTGCTCGGAGTGGTTCTCTTCCTGATCGGGGCGGGTGCCGGCTTCGGCGTCGGGTTCGGCGTCTACCACGACCAAACGAAGACCGTGACGCGTGCGGGCACGCCAACGAGCGCGAGGCGAACGCTGACACCGGCGCAGACGCAAAGCCGCAATCAGCTCCTGAGCTGCATGGCCGACCACGGTGTCAAGTGGCCGAGTGTCCCGGCGGGTCCGCAGATCGGGAAGCCGCCGCCCGGCGTGAGTCAGGCGAAATACAACGCAGCCTTCGGCGCTTGCTTCCGGACCCCCAAGGCCGGCACGAGCGCGACCACGAGCCCCTGAGCTGCCGGGCCGGCTCGAACTGGCGCGTCGGCGCGTGATACTCGTGAACCCCGTCGAGCGAATGAGCCGCGATGACGCACGAGCGCGCTGAGGTCGAGGCGGGTGCGGCGAGAGAATCGACGAGGCTCTCGAGCGGCTCGAACGACATCGCGCGATTGAATGCGCGCCGGGTGGCCTTGAGCACGTTCGTCGGGGTCGAGGCGGCCTCCTTTGTGCTGTTTCTGCGGCTCGGGCGCTTCGCGTGGTTTTCGGGCGACGAGTGGGACGTCCTCGCGAGCCGCACTGCGTGGGATCTCGGGGATCTGTTCCGACCTCACAATGAGCATTGGTCGACCCTGCCGATCCTTGCCTTTCGCCTCCTGTGGTCGCTCGTCGGCTTGCGCACGTACGTGCCCTACCTCGCCGTGACCGTGACGCTTCATCTGATCGTCGCCGCGCTCTTGCGTGCCGTGATGCGACGTGCGCACGCGGGCCCGTGGGTGTCGACGGCGGCCGCGACGACGTTTGCGTTGTTCGGGTCCGGCTTCTACAACATCGAGTACGCGTGGCAGATGGCGTGGGGCGCCACGCTCGCGCTCGGTCTCGGATACTTGATGTTGGTTGATCACGCCGGTGCCTTTGATCGGCGCGACGCGATCGGCCTGGCGATGGGCCTCGCAGCCCTCATGTGCTCGGGTGTGGCGACGACGATGATCATCGTCGTCGGCGTCGCCGTCCTCATCCGGCGAGGTTGGCGGGCCGCCTTATTGCATGCCGGGTCACTTGGCGCTGTCTACATGCTGTGGCTCGTCGCGATCGGGCACTCGGGCTATTTGAGGCGGGCAAGCATCGGCGAGACATTGCGATTCACGGCGCGCGAGCTCAGCGCGACCTTCGGAGCAATCGGCCACCTTCCCGGCGTCGGCGCGGCTCTCGTCGTCTTGCTGGTCGTGGGACTGGCGCTGGCGTGGGGCCCGCTTCGCGGCGCTGCCCTTCGGGAGCGCGCGGCCGTACCCGCCGCGCTGCTGTTCGGCGCCATTGTGTTCTTGTTCCTCACTGGGATCGGGCGCGGCCACGACTTCTCGCGGGTGACGCCCCCGCTACCTGCGAGCCGCTATCGCTATGTCGCGGCCGCGTTGATGCTGCCGGCGCTCGCTGTCGCTGCGGATGCGCTCGGCCGACGATCGAAGGTGCTCGCGCCGATCGCCCTCTCAATCCTCGTGATCGGAGTGCCAGGCAACGTGCGCGTCGTCGCCGACAACGCGACCGACTTGCGCACGTACAAGCAGTTCATTCTTTCGTCTCCACGACTTCCGATCTCACCCGCCCTTCCACGTTCCCTGCGTCCCGACCGGTTCGGGAATCCATGGCTCACGATGGGATGGCTGCGCGACGGCGTCGCCTCCGGGCGGATCCCGGAACCGAGTGGACTCACGCCCACGTACGTCGAATCCCGCACCCTCGACCTTGCACTCCAGCCCGCAAGCTCGGCAACCGAGCGCCCCTGCGTCGGACTTCTGAAGCCTGTCGTCCGAGTGCTCGCGACCGGCCAGGTCCTGACGGTGAAAAGTGGCAGCATAGTTGTGGCACTCGAACTGCGCGGTGGAGCACCTTCACCGACTCGCCTTCTGCATCCCGGGAATCAGGTCGCGGTCGCCGGTCCGCTCAGACTCCGTTTGTCTCCGGCGCCGGCAAACGAAGCAGCCGTCGTGTGCGCGTGAGCAGCAGCCCGCGGGACGCGCGCGTCGCTCGAGTCCGGCGCCGGTGGGTGCTACCCGCTGTCGTCGTCGCGGCCGCGGTCGCATCAGGCGGTTTGGCGACATGGTGGACAACCGCGCGGGGGTCGAATGCAACCCAGCTTCCCGCGGACTGGGTCGTGCAGGAGAACCGACGTCCAGGTACGTCTGCATGGCGAATCGCGAAGGGATCGTACGGCGGGGTCGAAGGATACGCGAGCCGCGTGAGTGCGCGGGTCGGCGACTCAATCACCTTGTACGTCTCGACATCGGCGCCCGCGTTCCGTGTCGAGGCGTATCGCATGGGCTGGTATCAGGGTCTCGGCGGCCGCCTGGTATGGCGATCGCCGGAGATGCCCGCCACGGCGCAGCCGGCACCGACGATCGCCGCGCCGACTCGTACGGTCACGGCGGTCTGGGAACCGTCGATGCGCGTCCATGTGTCGAAAGAC
>JAUZEM010000343.1 GCA_030839005.1 Actinomycetota bacterium
TCGACGCCGCAGACGCGGTAGATCATCCGCTCGACCGGACGGAACACTCGATCGCCGGGCGCTCGCTTGCTGCCGTACACCTTCGCCAGGTAGTTGCCCAACAGCGGAGTGCTGGTCGCGAGCAGCGCGATCAGCAGGAGAAGCTGAGCCCAGGCCGCTGCAGTCATCAGAGCTTCTCCGGGAAGACGAGCGCGTAGACGAGATACGCGGCGGCGACCAGGCTCAAGGCGAGTCCGATGACGCTCTCGATGCCGGTCATGCAGCTGCCTGTTGTTCGTCGTCGGTTGTCGTCGCGCCGGCGCGGGTCGCCTCGATGTCGGGACCGATGATGAGCTCGCACGCCTTCACGAACAGAACCGCGAGCGCGAAGAACGCGACGAGGATCGCGACGAGGATCACGTCGACCATGAGCAAACTCCTTTGGTGAGCCGAGCCGCGAGCAGCGTTGCGCACCGTTCGGCGATGTCGAGCGCGCGATCGCGGGACGAGATCGGAAATGCCACGCCCCTGGTCGCGTCGCGCGCGACGAGCACGAACCGGCCCAGCTGCAGCTCGTGGATGCGCAGGGGCAACTCGATGCCGTCTTCCGCCTGCCACGCGCCGTAAGAACGCGCACCGACGACGTCGGCAGGAAGCACGATCCGACCGCGTTCGATCCGGGGCAGCAACGCGTCGAACGGCCACGGCTCGAACGAGCATTGCGCGAGGTCGAGCTGCGCGCGCAAGGCATCCCGAGCTGTCTCGACTGCCGCGTCCGTCGCCGAGCTCCCGCCGAGATCATCAGCGACGCACCGGCTCCGTGTCATGTAGCGATCATGCGCTCTTTCCGCGTCGCGCTAACGGCGTTTGACGCCTTCCTTGCGGCACGCGGGGGGTTCTTTGCGCGTCCTTAGCGGCTACCGTTCATAACGCGGTCGACCCCGCGGGCACAGCGCGCATTCGCTTGGGACGAACGAGCTGATCCGCGGGGTCGACTTCGACCGCTACCGCTTGGATGATCACTACCGGACGGCGCGGCTCCCCGCAGGGTGCGGGCTGGCGCGCCGGAAAACAAGACTTCCTTACGCGTTCTTATCGCGCAGTTGACGCTAGAGGGCCTCCGCCCCGAACTCTCCTGTGCGGATCCGCACCAAGTGCTCGACTGGCAGTACCCAGACCTTTCCGTCGCCGATCTTGTCGGTCCGGGCGGAGGCCTGGATCTCCTCCGAGACCTTCAGCGCGTCCGCGTCGTCCACCAACACCTCGAGCTTCACCTTGGGCACGAAATCGATCTGGTACTCCGCACCGCGGTAGACCTCGGCGTGACCCCGCTGTCGACCGAAGCCCTGGACCTCGGTGATCGTCAATCCCTGGACGCCGATGCTCTCCAGCGCGGTCTTGACGTCATCGAGCTTGTGTGGGTTCACCACCGCGACGACGAGCTTCACGACCGGTCCAAGTCGACGGCACGTCCAGAACCAACCGGAATGTTCTCGGAGTCGGTCTCGACGTGACCGGGAGACGCGTGGTGGAGGACGAAGTCGGGATACGCGAGCACTCCGAACTCGGGCATGTCGAGACCCTGGATCTCGACTTCCTCGGAGACCCGGATCTGCATGAAGTTCTTGGCGAACTTGAAGATCAGCCAAGTGATACCCCATGCCCACAGGAAGCCGATCACCACGTGGAACGCCTGGGCGCCGAGCTGGCCGGGGTCGCCGTAGAGCAACCCGCGCACGCCGTGCGTGCTCGTGGCGCCGACGCCGTTCCAACCCACTCCGTACGTGCCGTCTGCGAACAAGCCGACGGCGAGTACCCCCCACGCGCCGTTCGTGCCGTGCACCGAGATCGCACCGCACGGGTCATCGATCCCGATGCGGTCGAAGAAGGCGACGCTGTATACGACGAGCGTTCCCGCGACGCCGCCGATGATCACTGCTGCCCACGGCGCCACGAATGCGCACGGTGCCGTGATGGCGACGAGTCCGGCGAGCATCCCGTTGCACGACATCGAGATATCGGGTTTCCCGTACTTCGCGTTGGTGATGATCATCGCCATGACGAAGCCGACGCAGGCCGCGAGCAACGTGTTGACCGCGACGAGACCGATGCGCAGGTCGGTAGCACCGAGCGTCGAGCCCGGATTGAAGCCCATCCACCCGAACACCAGCACGAGCGTTCCGATCACCACGAACGGGATGTTGTGACCCGGGATCGCGTTCGGCGAACCGTCCTTGTTGAACTTCCCGATGCGCGGACCGAGGGCCATTGCCAGGGCGAGTGCCGCCCATCCGCCGGTGGCATGGACGACGCCCGACCCGGCGAAGTCGACCGCACCATGACCGAGGTGCAGCGAGGTGCCGAGGTGCGCAAGCCACCCGCCGCCCCACAGCCACATGCCGTAGATGGGGTAGATGATGGCGCCCATCGCGATCTCCGCCAGCAGGAAGCCGGCGAACGAGATCCGTTCCGCGATCGCACCGATGATGATGTATCCCGCGGTCTCCATGAAGACGACCTCGAATAGGAACAACACCATCACGCCGACGTCGTAGCTGCCGTGGCTCTGCAGAAAGAACCCGTGCAGGCCGATGATTCCGGCGCTGCCGTGACCGAAGATGCCCGTCAGAGGCGAGACGCCGCCGAGATTCGCGATCGGTGCGATCCCGCCGAACATGAAGGCGAAACCGACGGCGTAATACGCGAGCAGCGCGACCGCGAACGCGGCGATGTTCATCATCATCATGTGGCCGGCGTTCTTCGCCCGGGTGAGACCCGTGACCAAGAACGCGAAGCCGACTTGCATGAACAACACCAAGAAACCGGTGATCAGCGTCCAGGTGAAGTTGATCGAGACACCGAGGTGGCCGACGTCGGACGCGAGACCGTTGATGCCGACCTGCGTCACCGGCACGTTGGTAGTCGTACTCGGATAGTTGCCCAAGCTGTTGAACGTCGGGCCCGTGGTGTCGGCCGGTGCATGGTGGCCCCACATCGCACCCAGGACGATGATCACGATGAACGTCATCAAGCTCATCGCGACGAACTTCTTACCTGACGACACATCGCCTCCCCGTGAGCGGCGCACGCCGGAGCGTGGCCGTTTCGATGGTGATGAGGCGCGGTGCGCTCGTTCGTCCCGGGGCTACTCCACTCCCGCTAGCTTTCACGACCGTCACCGCCGCGTGTCGGCTCCGTGAAACGCATCCTTCAGGAATCTGACACCTTCAATGCCTGCCGCTGGCGCCTACGCCAGCTCCGGAGAACGGCTACGCCAACTCCGGAGAAGACGACTCGGGGTCGAGCGGCCGTTGGGCGTAGCGCCGACCGACGATGCGGTTGCCCGAGATCGAGAGCAGTTCGGTGGCAATCGTAAGGAGCCGGAGCGCGAGCGATGCCGCGAGCAGTGGCGCGGCTCCGACTCCGGGCAGGAGGGCGACGAGCACCGCCTCGCGTATACCGACCCCGGCGGGAATCGGGACGACGATGAAGCCGATCACCCAGCTCACCGCGAACGCGCTGAAGACGACGAACGGATTCGCGGCGGTCGTGAGCGAGCGCAACAGGACCGCATACGCCGCGCACAACGCGCCGAGGGTCACGAGCGCCCATCCGTAGAAAATGACGATGTCGGCCTGGGTCGGGAGTTGATCCGAGCCGGGCACGCGGCGAATGAAGCGGCGAGCGAGGTCGAGCACCCGCGCCATCAGCCCGCGACGGAGCAGGATCAGCGACGAGAGCCCGAGCAGCGTGAGGGCCCTCGTCCAGGGCGGAAGTGCGCTGTCCAGAACCAGCCCGCTTCCGAGCGTCGCGCCTCCGACCACCGCGCCAACGGCGGAGACGGGGAATGCAACCGCGGCGCGCTTCAGAGGCACCCCGACCGATCGGGCGAGACCAAGTTGACTCGCCGCCTGCGCGACCCCGCCGACCGGCAAGTATTTCGTGAGCTGCGAGAGATAGAACGTCCCGCGCAGCACCGATCGGCTGGCCCGAGAATCGACGAGATCGCTGAAGAGCGCAACCCAGGCCCGGGCGGACGCGACGATCGCAACGAGCGCCAGCGCGGCCGCGACCGCAAGCGCGCCCGCGGACGGCAGCACGTGCTCCTTGGCGTCCTTCACCGTTTCGGACACGGCGAATGCGATCGCGACGAGTCCCACGACGAGGATGGCGGTCTGCAGGAGACGACGGCGGTACATGGCAAGCGAGACGCTTCACGCAGAGGCCGGCATCAGGAAACAGCGGCGCCGCGACCACGAGAGCATACTGTGCTCGGTCGTGGCCGCTCGGCCACGACCTGGTGCGCGAGAAAAGGCGGCGACCCTTGAACTGGCTTCGTCAGAGGCTGCGCGATGTCGTCCCGACGTCGTTGCGCGTGCGGTTGATCAAAGCCATGAACAGAGCAAGCCGGAATCACCTGTCGAAGACGCTCTACGGCAAGGCGACCTACAACGAAGACGGGTTGGCAAGCACGCACAACGCGGATTTCATGCGTGAGCCGAGGTTCGCGGCCGCGTACGCGGCCGGACAGGCGACGGGTTCGTGGACGTTCGGCGACCTCCACTGGCGCGCCTACATCGTGTGCTGGGCCGCGGAGCGGGGCGCGAAACTGGCCGGGGATTTCGTCGAATGCGGCGTCAATCGCGGTGGCTACGCGCTGAGTGTCATCAACTACGTCGACTTCGCCAAGCTCCCCAAGACCTTCTACCTGCTCGACACCTACGAAGGATTGGTCGAGCGCTACATCTCTCCCGAAGAGAAGGCGCACGGCGTTCGTGCCGGGGAGTACGAGCCGTGTTACGACGCGGTGATCAAGACCTTCAGCCCCTACTCCAATGTGGAGATCATCAAGGGAACGGTGCCCGAAACGCTTCCACGAGTGAAGGCCGAACAGATCGCATTCCTCTCCCTCGACATGAACACCCGCGACCCCGAGATCGCCGCGGCCGAATGCTTCTGGGACAGGCTGGTGAGCGGCGCGGCGATCGTGCTGGACGACTTCGGCTGGCGAAAGCATCTCGAACAGAAGCGGGCCTTCGACGAGTTCGCCCGCAAGCGCGGGGTGCAGGTGCTGGCCCTTCCGACCGGCCAGGGTCTCATTCTCAAGCCGTAGCTCATGGCGACACCGATGCCCCAGCCCGACGGTCTCCACGTCCATGTTCCCCTGCGCACCGCCATCGGTGACTATCTGGTCGAGTTCTTCATGGCGCTCACGCCGCACGACCCACTCTCCAATCGGGTCAAGCGCGCGCTCATGCGATGGCGCGGCGCGACCGTTGGTGAGCATCCGAAGATCTGGCGCGACGTGTGGGTCGACGACTATCGCAAGCTCACCGTCGGCGACGACGTGTCGATCGGGAAGTCGGCGATGCTGCAGTGCATCGGAGGCATCACGATCGGCAATCGGGTGATGATCGCCCACGGCTCGCAGATCATCAGCGCCGGCCATCGCATTCCCGGCGCCGGTGAGTCGATGCGCTTTTCCGGGTTGGACGTCGCCCCGATCGTCATCGAGGACGAAGCCTGGATCGGAGGCGGAGCGATCGTGCTCCCCGGTGTGACGATCGGGCGCGGCGCCGTGATCGCGGCGGGGGCCGTCGTCACCAAGGACGTCGAACGCTATGCCATCGTCGGTGGAGTACCCGGCGTCGTCATCGGCTCGCGAAGCGTCGAGGGCTGACGATCAGTCGCCGTGGTCCGCGTCGCCCAAAAGGGAGATGCGAAATGCTGCGAGGTTGATGGCGTCCCCCGTCCGGATGCTTTCCTGTGCGGCGAAGACGCTCAGTGTCGCGAGTGACGCCCGCTCCCACGACATCAGGGCGTTCGGCTCGCCGCGCACGGCGGCGACGAACTCCTTGAGCTGCTCCCTGTGCCCCATGGACGCGCCGAGACCATCACTCAGGTGCCGGACCCGTCGCCCGTGCACGGTCAGGCGAGCGAAGTCGTCGAGGGTCGCGACCTGGCCCTTGGAAAGCACGGTCAGGCGTTCTTGCGGGAAGTCCGGAGATCCGCTCTCGTCGAACACGACGTTGGCGACCGCGCGCTCGTAGTGGACGGTCACCGCGTAATTGCACAGCGTGCGGAGATCGTCGGGGACGCGTCCGAGCGCGTGCGCGTAGATCGACAAGGGCTCCTGACCGACGAGGACGTGACACAGGTCGAGGAAGTGCTCGCCTTCACTGACCAGCCGGCCCCCGCCGTCGACCGGATCGAGCGACCAGTGGTCGGGCGGCAGGAACGGCCGCGTGACCGTGTAGTTCACTGAATCGACCTCGCCGTCGATCGCGTCGCGCAGGCGCCGGAAGATCGGTGAGTAGCGACGGTTGAGCCCGACGGTGACGAGCAGGTCGCGGTTTTCCATCCGCTGGAGCACGTCGCGGAAGTGGTCGAGGCGCGTCACCATCGGTTTTTCGATCAGAGTCGGCATGTCGGCCTCGATCGCCTGGCACAGGTGCTCGTAGTGCTCGGGCTGACTCGAGCAGATCAAAACCGCGTCGGTGCCGGGATCCTTCAGCACTTCTTGTATGTCGGTAGTGACGATCGCGGCTCCGATCCTCGGCGCGACGGCGGTCGCGTTCCGGCCCGTCGCCGAAGCAATTCCTCGGATCTCGACGCCCCGCATCGATTGCAGGTTCGGCAAGTGCTGCGCGAGCGCGTGGTTGCCGAATCCGATCAGCGACACCCCGACGGCATCCTTCTTGCGGGTTCGGGCATGGAACTGGCGTGTGCGGCGCCGGTCGGGCTCGTCGTCGCTGTACTTGATGAGCGCGGCGAGGCCTCTCAACGTGCCGTGTTGCACCGCGTCGAACGCCGCCTGGGCGTCGTCGAGGTCGTACACGCCGCCGATCAGCGGATCGAGCGAGATGGCTCCGGTCGAGATCAGCCGAATGAGCTCCGACAGGTTGCGCTTCTCGGTCCAGCGCACGTAACCGAACGGGTAGTCGAGGCGGCCCTTCTCGTAACCGGTGTGGTAGCTGCCCGGGCCGTACGCACGCGAGTAGCGCAGGTCGATCTCACGGTAGAGAAAGTTCTTGGGGTGGATGTCGAGCTTGACGTACCCGACGATGACGACGCGACCTTGGCGCCTGGTGATCTCCATCGATGCGTTGATGATCTCGGACGAATCCGAGCTCGCACATATGATCGTGGCGTCGACGCCGTTCTTGTCGGTGAAGTCGAGCAACCGGCGCTTCCATTCGGGGTCGCGCGGGTCGAGCACCAAAGAAACGCCGGCCGCGAGTGCGATG
>JAUZEM010000362.1 GCA_030839005.1 Actinomycetota bacterium
TACGGGCCGGCTGATGACCGACGAGGAGTTCGGCCGATACATCGCCGGGCGAGATCACTACAGCGCGTTGCAATCGACGATGGCGTGAACCTGTTGCAGGCGGACGACGACCCGACGACGAACGGCAACCACTCATGCTGTCTCCGTGCGTAATGCGAAGACGGTGCCGACGCGGTGATCGACGACGTTCCCGTTGATCGGCGCACCGTGTTGCGTTGGCTCGCAATCGGGTCGGCCGCACTCGCGGAGTGCTCGACCCGGCCCGGCAAGCGGACTTCGGGGTCTTCGACATCGGGGTCTTCGACATCGTCGTCGTCTACGACGGCGCGCTCGACCTCGACCAGCGCCCCTCCGCCGGGCGTCCCGTGGGGCCAACTGCAGCGCAACCTCGTTGGGCGCGTCGTTCTGCCGGCTGCGCCGACCTATCTCCGCGATCTGCAGTTGTACGACCCGCGCTTCGACAACGTGCGTCCGGCTGCGATCGCGTTCTGCGCGAATCCCGCCGACGTGCAGCGGTGTGTTGCGTTCGCGCGCGCCCGCGATGTGCCGTTCGCGGCGCGCAGTGGTGGGCACAGCTATGGCGGCTATTCGACGACCACCGGGCTGGTCATCGACGTGACCGCAATGAGTTCGGTCACCCTCGCCGGCAACGAAGCCACGATTGGAGCCGGTGCCCGTCTCATCGACCTGTATACGAACCTCAATACTCGGGGCGTTTCGATCCCCGGCGGCTCGTGCCCGACCGTCGGCATCGCCGGACTCGCGCTGGGCGGTGGTATCGGCGTGGTGGCGCGCCGGTACGGCCTCACGTGCGACGCGCTGACCGAAGTTCAACTCGTGACGGCCGACAGCCGCCTCGTCACGGCCGACGCCGCGAACAACGACGATCTCTTCTGGGCATGCCGGGGCGGGGGTGGCGGCAACTTCGGGATCGCGACCGCGTTCGACTTCGCGACGTTCCCGACCACCGACGTTGCGCTGTTTACGTTGAAGTGGCCATGGGCGGCCGCGCCCCAGGTACTCGCGGCGTGGATGGCATGGATCGCCGACACGCCCGACCCGTTGTGGTCGAACTGCATCCTCGCGCCCGGCTCGCCGTCGCCGTTGCTGCAGGTCGCCGGGATCTGGGTCGGCGCGCAGTCCGGCGTCGCGCCCTACATCGACCGTCTCGTCGCGAGCACGGGGACGCATCCGACCACTCGTTTCCTGGAGACCATCCCGCTCGAACACGCCATGTACGTCGAAGCCGGGTGCGCCCAGCTCGGCGAATCGGCGTGCCATACCACGGGCCAGACGGCGCAAGCACAACTGCCGCGCGGCCCGAGCTTCGCCGGCTCGAGCTTCATCGACCGCGCGCTCTCCGATACGGGTATCAGCGCGGTCGTCGCGGGGATCAACGAACGCATCGAGACGCACCAGCCCGGCGCGATCGCGTTCGACGCCTTCGGCGGCGCGATCAACCGCATTGCCTCGGGCGACACCGCCTTCGTGCACCGCAACTCGTTGTGCTGCGCGCAGTACAGCGTCAACTACAACCCCGCGGACTCCCCCGCCGCGGTGGCAGCCCATCGAGCGTGGCTCGCGAGCTACAGCCGGGCCCTGCGACCCCACGTCTCGGCCGCCGCGTACCAGAACTACATCGACCCGACACTTACCAAGCCGCTCGACGCGTACTACGGCACCAACCTCGCGCACCTGCGAACGATCAAGAAGAAGTGGGACGCCGACAACGTTTTCCGCTTCGCCCAGAGCATCCCACCCGCGTGAATCGTCGAGATGGAAGGTGTAGGAGCGCGCCGATCCCGACCGCAACGGCCCCGACACCATCAAAAGCGCGACGGTACGTCCCGACATCGCATAGCAGCGCGAGAGCGAAGCAATATGTGCGCGCGTGTTGGGCAGACAATTGCTCGTCGAGTGCCGTTCGGGACGGCACTTGGTGAAGTACCGCCGCACCTCGCGTGTTGCGTGGACGCCAATCCTCGCGTGGCAGGGTGCGGATACGTGTACGCCGCTCGGAGTGCCGCTTCGATCGCTGTCGTCGTGATCTTGGCCGCAGTGTGGCTGCCGTGGGTCATCGACGCGGCAGGGCTATGTTCGCCGTGACACCAGTCGATACGCCGGAGGATCATGACCTACGCGTTCACCCAGGATGTGCCGATAGACGCAGCTTTCTACGAGCGCATCACCCAGCAGCTCGGACCGGAACCGCCTAGGGGTCTGATCATGCATCTCGCGATTGAACGACCTGAAGGCGGGCTCCGGTACCTGGATATATGGGAGACCCAACAAGACTGCGATCGGTTCACGGACCAACGGCTACATCCGGTGATACACGATCTCCTGCGGGAGATCTTCGGCGACGAATTGCCACCCGAACCCGAACGCAGACCGCTCCCGCTGGTCCACGCCTGGGGAAGTGCCATCACCACAACCCGCTGACCACGACTCGCGGCGCGCCTCGCGACCGGTCCTCGCGCCTTGGTGCGGTTGGAATCGCTGCCGACAGCGTTTTACCTGGTCAGAACGGTGCCCGGGGAGGGACTCGAACCCTCACGCCCCGAAGGGCCGGCGGGTTTAAGCCGCCTACGTCTGCCGGTTACGCCACCCGGGCGGGTGACGCAACGGTAACCACCGGCGCGAGTTCGGTGAAGGATCACGCTGCGGCCGACTCCGGGCCGACTGCCCCCGCTCCGCCGACGGCTTGCAACAGCGTTGCTCGCACCCGAGCCGCGCCGTCGCTCGCCAGCGCGTTCGCGACGATGACGCCTTCGACCATGTCGGCGACGACATCTGCGATCGGCCGCGACCGCAGGCGGACCGCAACTACGGGACCTCCGGGGAGCCGGCGGATCGTACGCGAGATTCCGGAGCGACGCGGTGGGGTGCGAAAGACCGGCACCACCAGCCCGGCCGCACGCGCCGCCGCGCCGATGAGGCGGGCGAGCTCGGCGAATCGAATCGGCGGTGCAACGTCCATCAGCCGTATTGAATACACAGGGTGAGACAGCAACGGCCGTCGGCCGCGCACGACCGCGAGATACTGAGACTCGCGATCCCGGCGTTCGGCGCGCTCGCCGCCGAGCCGCTCTACGTGCTGGCCGATACGGCGATCGTCGGCCACCTCGGCACCCGGCCGCTGGGTGGGCTGGGCGTCGCCGGTGCGGTCCTGAGCGTGGCTTTCGGGATCTTCAACTTCCTCGCGTACGGCACGACCGCGACCGTCGCCCGCCGCATCGGGGCGGGCGATCAGAAGGCGGCCGCCGAACATGGCGTCGCCGGAGTATGGCTCGCGCTCGGGCTCGGCGTCGTCCTCGCGCTCGTCGGGCTGGCGCTGAGTGGGCCGATCGTCTCCGCGATGGGCGCCTCGGCGCGGGTGGCACCGTACGCTCGCACATACCTGCGCATCTCGTTGCTCGGCGCGCCGTTCGTGCTCGCCGCACTCGCCGGCACCGGATACCTCCGAGGCCTGCAGGACACCCGCACGCCGCTCGTCATCGCGCTCAGCGCGAACGCCGCGAACCTCGTGCTCGAAGTCGTCCTCGTCTACGGCCTCCACCTCGGCATCGCGGGCTCCGCCTGCGGGACGGTCATCGCGCAGATCGCCGCCTGCCTCGCGTATCTCGCCATCGTCCGCCGCAACGTCCGCGGGTCGGAGGCGTCGGCGCGGCCGGCGTTCGCCCACCTGCGCGCCGCGGGCGCCGTCGGTGCGTACCTCGTCGTCCGCACCGGCTCGCTGCTCCTCGCCTTCACCGCCGCGACCTCGATCGCATCGCGAATCGGCGACGCGCAGGTGGCCGCGCACCAGATCGCGTTCCAGCTGTGGCTTCTCCTCGCGCTCTGCCTCGACGCGATCGCGATCGCCGGGCAGGCGATCGTCGGGAGGGCACTGGGAGCGGGCGATGCCACCCTCACCCGGGCGACGTCGAGGCGAATGCTCCAGTGGGGCGTGATGGTCGGGCTGGTCCTGGGTCTGCTCGTCCTCGCGGGTGACCCGCTGCTCGCACTCGTTTTCACACGTGACGGGGCCGTTCGCGCCGAGCTCCGGCCGGTTCTTGTCGCGGTCGCGCTGATGCAACCGCTCGGCGGCGCGGTATTCGTGCTCGACGGCATCCTGATCGGAGCGGGTGACGTCCGCTACCTCGCGCTCGCCATGGCCGGCGCGACCCTCTGCTTCGTGCCGTGCGCGATCCTCGTGCTGGTGACCGGCGCCGGATTGATCGCGCTGTGGAGCGCCCTATTCGTCTTCATGTTCGCCCGGTTGTACGGGATGGGGCGCCGTTATCGCGGAAACCGGTGGCTGGTGACCGGCGCATCGGGTACATAGGCTTCGAATGATGGCCGACGGACCCGAGCGCGCACCGGAGCGAGCCCTCGAGATCGCGGCCGCGACCCATCCCGACGTCGACCTCACCGAGATCGACCCCGGCATCGGGCGCGACCTCGTTCCGCTCGCGCGGCCGGCGCCGGAAACCGTCGAGGAAGTCCGTCGCTCCGACGTCGACCAGTGGGGTCGGAGCGAGCATTTCCGCGCACTCACCCGCCGCGCGTTCGAGCCTCTCTACAAGCATTGGTTCCGCGTCGAGTGGGAAGGCTTCGAGCTCCTGCCCGAAGAAGGCGGCGCCCTGCTGGTCGCCAACCACGCGGGTGCGATCCCGCCCGACGCGCCGTCGATCATGCACGGGATCGAGAAGGACCTCGGACGTCCGGTGTACGGGCTCGCGGAGAACCTCTTCCGCGCCCTTCCCGTCGTCGGAACATTGTGGTCGCGCAGCGGTGGCGTGACTGCACACCCCGACAACGCGTACCGGCTCCTGCACGACGAGGGACACCTCGTGCTCGTGTTCCCCGAAGGCACCAAGGCGACCGGCAAGCACTACAACGATCGTTACCGATTGCGCCGCTTCGGCCGCGGCGGTTTCGTCGAGATCGCGATGCGAGCGGGCGCGCCCGTGATCCCGATCGCCGTGATGGGCGCGGAAGAGGCCATGCCGGTCCTGTTCAAGAGCCCTCGCCTCGCGAAGGCGTTGAACCTTCCCTACTTCCCGATCACGGCGAACATGCTCGCATTCGGTCCCCTCGGTCTCGTCGCGTATCTTCCCGCGAAGTTCCGCATACGCGTTCTTCCGCCCGTTCACTTCGACGTCGCGCCGAACCAGGAGCGGTATTCGCGCAGCCGCGTGATGGAGGAGTCCGAACGCATCCGCGGGATGGTCCAGGACGCGCTCTACGACATGCTTCGCCAGCGCCGCAGCGTGTGGTTCGGATGAGCGGGACATAGGAGGGCAGCGGATGCGAGCACTCGTCACCGGGCTCTCGACGTACTGGGGCGGTCGGGTCGCGCAAGCGCTCGAGCAGCGGTCCGACGTAGAAGTCGTCGTCGGGGTCGACACGCGCGATCCGCGCACGCCTCTCGAGCGCACCGAGTTCGTTCGCACCGACTCGTCACACTCGATCCTCGCCCGGATCGTGCGCGCCACCCAGGTCGACACCATCGTGCACACGCACCTCGTCGTCGATTCCACGCGCGCGACGAGCCGCACGCTGCACGAGATCAACGTCATCGGCACGATGAACCTGCTCGCAGCCGCAGGAGCGCCGTCGAGCCCGGTGCGAAAAGTGGTGTTGAAGAGCTCCGGGCTCGTATACGGCGCGAACAAGGCGGACCCGTACTTCTTCCGCGAAGACATGCCGCGCACCGGTCCCGCGACCACTCCGGTCGAGCGTTCCCTCCTCGAAGTAGAAGGGTTCGTCCGCGACTTTGCCGACGACAACCCGCACGTCGACGTGAGCCTGCTTCGCTTCGCGAACGTGTTGGGCGTCGACATCGAGACTCCGTTCACGGCCGCGCTCCGGCGACCCGTAGTGCCCGAGATCCTCGGGTTCGACCCCCGCTTGCAGTTCGTGCACGAAGACGACGTGGTCGAAGCGTTGATGTACAGCATCAACAACGACATTCCCGGCGTGTACAACGTCGGAGCCGACGGGAACCTCCCGTGGAGCAAGGTGTGCGCGATCGTCGGCAAGCGGCGCGTCGCGTTGCCTTTCGTGTTCACGAACCTGGCCGCGGAACCGGCGCGGCTGCTGCGCCTCTGGGACCTCCCGCCCGAGGCGATGCAGATTCTCAGATTCGGGCGCACGATCGACAACACGCGCTACAAGCGGGCGGGTTTCCACTACTCGTATACGACCGCGTCGACGATCGAGGCCTTCGCCCAGGCGCTGCGCTTGGCGGGCACGATCGGCGACAGCAGCCCCTCGTACCGCTACGAGCGCGAGGTCGAGGACTTCTTCCGTCACTCCCCCGCGGTGGTCCGACCCGACTGAGCGTAGGTTGACGCGATGGAACACGTACGGGTGGAGTCCGACCACGGCGTCGCGGTCGTGACGCTCGTCGACGTCGAGCGCCGAAACGCCATGACCGGGTTGATGGTCGACGAGATCGTGGCGACGTTCGATGCGCTCGAGTCCGACGGTTCGACCGCCGCGGTCGTCGTCACCGGCGAGGCGCCCGCGTTTTGCTCGGGCGCCGACGTCTCGAGTCTCGGCGCTTTGTCCCGAGCCGTGACCGACGAGGAACGCCGCTCGGTCACGTCGATCTACGAAGGATTCCTGCGCGTGCTGCGATCGCCGCGGCCGACGATCGCCGCGGTGAACGGTGCTGCCGTCGGGGCGGGGATGAACCTCGCGCTCGCGTGCGACGTGCGCATTGCCGGCACCTCGGCGCGCTTCGACACCCGGTTCGTGAAGATCGGGCTCCATCCCGGCGGCGGCCACATCTGGATGCTCGAGCGCGCGGTCGGTCCGCAGGCCGCGGCCGCGATGGTGTTGTTCGGCGTTCCGGTCGACGGCGCCCGCGCCGCGGAGATCGGCCTCGCGTGGTCGTGCCACCCCGACGACGAGTTGCTCGACGCGGCGTGCACGCTGGCCGCGCGCGCGGCGCGTGCCCCGGTCGCGTTGCTCGCACGGGTCAAGTCCACGCTGCGCCAAGCGCCGTGGCAGTCCGACTTCGAGGCCGCGATCGCGACCGAGGTCGCCCACCAGGCCTGGTCCCTCGGCCAAGGCTGGTTCAAGACCCAGAGCTGAGGCCGGGCGGCACGGCACTCAACGATGTACGAACTTTGCCATCAGCTCGTGCCCGCGCTCGCGCCACTCCTCGGCACTGATCGCGTAGCGGATGTGATCCTCGTACACACTCTGGATCTGTAGGAACCGCACCGCCGTGCCCTCGTCGCGCAGACCGAGCTTTTCGGCCACGCGCCGGCTCGACGCGTTGCGCGGGACGATCGCCGCCTCGAGGCGGTGCAGCTGCAGCACGTCGAACGCGTACTGCATGATCAAGACGACGCCTTCCGGGACGTAGCCGCTCCCCGCGAGTGCCTCGTCGATCCAGTAGCCGACGTATCCCATCTGGAACGGACCGCGCTGCACACTGCCCAGGCTGACCTCGCCCGCGAATCGGCCGTCGAGCACGAACAACCCGAACCCGTACGCGGCGTCGAAGTGTCGTTGCCGATCCCACGCGCCGCAACGGGCGCGGAACGCCTCCCGGTCGAGCGCGGGATCGAGGCTGCCGACGTCGGGGCTCGGCTCCCAGCGCTCCAGCCAGGCGCGGCAGCGCAGGCGCACCTCGCGCCATCCGTCCCAGTCGTCCGGACGCAAGGGACGCAGCATCACGCGCGATCCGATGAGCTCGGTCACGACGAACGCTCCCCGCCGGCGGGCGCGCCGGCAGCTGCGATCGCGGTCGCGAGGGCATCGAGCGCCGCGGGATCTTCGAGGCCCGAGAGATCGCCGGGGGCGGTCCCCGTGACCACCGAGCGAATCGCACGGCGCAACACCTTGGCGCTACGCGTTTTCGGCAGCGCGCTGGTGAAACACACTTGCGCGGGCTTGAACGACGGCCCGAGCGCGTCGACCACGCACGCGCTCAGTTCCTTTCGCAGCGCGCCGTCGGGTTCCACCCCGGGCCCAGGAACGACGAACACCCACAGAGACTCCCCCTTCAGCTCGTCGGGCACGCCGATCGCCGCCGCCTCGAGCACGGCGCGATGGGCGACGACCACGGTCTCCACCTCGGCCGGCCCGAGCCGTTTACCGGCCACCTTGATGGTGTCGTCGGAACGACCGTGCAGGAACCATTGACCGTCGTCGCTCACGCTCGCGAAGTCGCCGTGCCACCAGACGCCCGGGTACCGCGACCAGTAGGTCTCGAGATAGCGCTGCGGGTCGCCGTACAACCCGCGCGTCATTCCCGGCCACGGCTTCGTGCACACCAGCTCGCCGACCTCACCTCGCACCGAGTGCCCGTTCTCATCGAACACGTCGACCGCCATACCCAACGCCGGGCCACCGAGCGAGCACGCCGACAACGGCTGCACGACATGAGGCGACAGGAAACACGCACCCACCTCGGTACCACCCGAGATGTTGACGACCGGGCAGCGGCCGCCGCCGACGACGTCGAAGTACCAGCGCCAGGGCGCCTCGTTCCACGGCTCACCGGTCGACGCGAGCACACGCAGCGACGACAGGTCGTGCGCGCGAACCGGTGCGTCACCGTGCGCCATGAGCGCCCTGATCAACGTGGGTGACACGCCGAGAACGTTCACCCGGTGTCGCTCGACGAACGACCAGAGCCGGTCCGGGCCCGGAAAGTCAGGCGCACCGTCGTACATCATCACGGTCCCGCCCACGGCAAGCGTGCCGATGATCTCCCACGGCCCCATGATCCAGCCGATGTCCGTGAGCCAGAACAGGCGCTCGCCCCTCCGCAGGTCGGTCTGGAACGCGACCTCCTCCGCGACCTTCGCGGTGAACCCGGCGTGCACGTGCACCGCTCCCTTCGGCCGCCCGGTCGTCCCGCTCGTGTACGCGATGAACAGCGGATGTTCGGCGTCGACCGAGCGGGCTGCGAACGGCACATCCGGCAGCTCGTCGAGCCACACGTCGCGACCATCGCGCATCGGTGGGTCGCGGCGGCTTCGACTCACGAGCAAGACGGTATGCACACTCGGCACTTGCGCGACCGCGGCGTCGGCGGTCTCTTTCATCGCGACGAGCTTGCCGCGGCGGGTGAAGCCGTCGGCCGTCACGACCGCGACGGCCTGCGCATCCTGCAGACGGATCGCGACCGCCTCGGCGCCGTAACCGGAGAAGATCGGCAGGAAGATCGCTCCGAGCTTCGCAATCGCGAAGAGCGCGGCCACGGTCTCGGGAACCATCGGCATGAACAGACCGACGGCGTCCCCTTCGCGTACGCCGCGCGCGCTCAATCCCGACGCGATGCGATCCGTGAGCGCTCGCAACTCGGCGCCGGTGACGGTACGCGTCTCGCCGTCCTCGCCTTCCCAGATCACGGCCGGGCGGTCGGCGGCCACGCGTTGCAGACACATCCTCGCCGTATTGCAGCGACCGCCGACGAACCACGTCGCCCACTCGATACCCGCCGACGTGTCGAGCACGCGGTCGTAAGGGGTGTCGAACGGCAGCCCGAGGAACCGCACGACCGCGTCCCAGAACCACTCCGGTTCGTCGATCGAACGCTGCACGAGCGTCGCAAAATCGTTGACGTGCTCGGCGACCATGAAGCGAGCCACATTGCTCTCGCGCAGCATTGCTTCGTCGGGACGCCAGACGAGGGGGGGAGCGGCCATCGGCCGCCGAATCTAATGGGGCCGTCGGCTCGACGAAGCGAGTCCACAGCCGTATAGCGTGCCGATCGTGAGCGCTCGCGAGGACGACGACCATCTGGTGTGGCTCGATCTCGAGATGACGGGCCTCGACGTCGAGCAGCACACGATCGTCGAGATCGCGTGCATCGTCACCGATTCCGAGCTCGCCCTCGTCGACGACGGCATCGACATCGTCATTCATCAGGACGCCGATGCGCTCGCGCGTATGGACGATTTCGTCCGCAAGATGCACACGAAGTCCGGGTTGCTCACGGCGATCAGCGCGTCCGATGTGAGCCTCGACGCCGCCCGGTCTCGAACTCTCGCATACGTCCGGAGCCATGTGCCGATGGCCGGAACCGCGCCGCTCTGCGGCAACAGCATCGGCACCGACCGCAGATTTCTCGATCGCTACATGCATGACCTCGACACCTACCTGCACTACCGCAGCATCGACGTGTCGTCCTTGAAGGAGCTGTGCCGGCGTTGGTACCCCGAGGTCTACGCCCAGCGGCCCGGAAAGTCGGAACAGCACCGCG
>JAUZEM010000403.1 GCA_030839005.1 Actinomycetota bacterium
GAGCTTGGAGAACCCGAAGATGAAGCCGTCGCTCTGGTCGATCAAGATCACGACGGCCGCGTCGCCGAACTCGTCGGACAACCGCGTCGTTAGCTCCAGCCCGCCAAAGCCCGCCCCCAAAACCACGATGCGCATCGCCGGACACTACGCGACACGCCGGCGCGACACGACCGGAAGGCAGCCCCAGCGGATGCCGTTTTCGCATAACTGCTCGGGAGGGTGCAATCTGGATAGGTGGTGGGAATTCGCGTCGGTTTGATTCTCATAGGTGCCGGCATCGGCAGTTACCTCTGGGGTTGGATCGGAAAAGAAGTCATACGGCAGTGGGATCAGCTCGATCCGGGCGCGCAGCCACCGACGCGCTCGGACCGGCTCGCACTGTCGCGCCAGCGGGTCGTCAGGCGTCAGGCTCCTGTGTTCCGTCGCCTCGGCCTGATCCTCGTCGTGATTGGTGTCGCGCTGTTGACCAGCGGAGTTGCGCGTTAGCGGCAGGGGTTCCGTCCGACGGCCGCGCTCGCGGTGTTCTGCGTGTGGGCGGCTGACCTGTGCCCGGCGAGTTTCGGGGATACCTTCGGCGCACGGGGCCGGATCACGGTGCTTCTGGGAGAGACGGTTGCTGGGCGAGTGGGACGCCGGTTGTGCCGGGTGGAGCAGCCGCGTGAGCCGATCCGCGTGATCTCGACGGCGTGGTACACGCATGTGTCGCTGTTGCGTGGCTGGGCGCCCTATATGGTCGACGCCGTCGCGTTCACGACCTTTCTGTGTGGTGTTGCGTGGTGGAGGCGTCCACCATGGCATTGGGTCGCGATTGCGGGCATGGCGGGTGTCGCTGCGTTGGTGTTGGCGCACGTGATCGACGCGCCGACACGATTCGGGAGCACCTACCCGCGTTCGTTCCTCGTGTGGGGCGCGCTTCCCCTGTTCGCGTTGGGCGCGGCGGCGTGGCAGTGGCCGAAGGTCGGATGGGCGCGACGATGCGTGGCGCTGGTGGCGATTCCGGCGTTGGCCATATTCGCCGGGCTGCAGATCAACATGCACTACGGCCATGTCCCGACCATCGGGGATCTTTTGCATGCGCCGTTGCCGGGTCAGGTCTCACCGGCACGGTTGCTCATCCCATCAGGGGGGCGCGAGCCCGCAGGCGTTGGCGACGCCGCTCTGGCGTCACGCGGCCGCGTCACCCATGTGGATATTCCGGCTCCCGAGTCGCGGTTCGACCATCGGAGAGGCTGGATCTGGGTCCCGCCCGCGTATTTCTCGGTGCCGCATCCGCGTCTGCCGGTACTGATGCTCATCGCGGGCACGCCCGGAAGTCCGGACGACTGGTTTCGCGCCGGTGAAGCGCTGACGCTCGCAGACCAGTGGGCCGCCGCTCACAACGGCGTGGCTCCGGTCATGGTGCTGCCCGATGCCAACGGCAGTGGAACCGGCGACACCGAGTGCGTGGACGGGCCGCACGGGAACGCCGAGACATATCTGACAGTCGACGTGCCCCGGTTCATGATCGAACATTTCGGTGTTGCCCCGGGTTCGCGTCAGTGGGCGGTGGCCGGATTGTCGGAAGGAGGCACATGTGCTTTGACGCTTGTCGCACGCCATCCCGATCGGTTTTCCAGCTTCGCGGACTTCGCCGGCAACGCCGCACCCACGCTGGGGAGTGTGGAGCGGACGATCCGCTCGCTCTACAACGGCTCGACTGCAGACTGGCGCGCCCACGACCCGGTGCAGTGGTTCGCCAAGGACGCGTCCGCAGGAGTCGAAGGGTTCTTCGTCGTCGGCAGAGGCGACCACGGCGACATCCAATCGGTCACGTCGCTCGCGGCCGACGCGCGCGCGGCTCACCTGAGGACATTCGTGGAGATCCTTCCGGGCGGCGGACACAACTGGTACACGTGGAAACGGGCCTTGCGTCTCACGTATCCCTGGCTCGTCGCTCGCCTCGGCTCAGGCCAGACCGACACCACGAGTTGAACGAATCACCGGCGCAACTCGACGAGTTACCGGCGGTCGCTTGGTGAGAGCTCGGCGATGATTTGCCTGGTTACGTCGGGGGTGACGCCGGCGTGCGCGAGGCCGCGTCGGATCAACGCGACGTCGCATCCGACCACTCGCAGGTGTTCGACGATCGGACCGGAGCGGTCGTGACGGCCGCGTGAGATCTCCGTGATCAAGCGGAGCTCTGTCGCCACGGCCGGCACGGTCCGGTCGCCGCAGGGCACGAGGTCGAAGTACCGCCACGGCCCTTCCCCGAAGCACTCGAAGGTGTCCGCGTCGCTCTCCATCTCAACCGTGCTCAGTTCGATCGTCACGGCACCAAGGCGCAGGCGGGCGAAGTACTGCTGCGCGTCGGCAATCCAGGCGGGTGCAGTATCCACGTCGAGGTGATCCGACAAGGCGCCGAACCATGAATCGACACCGGAACGATCGTGGAAGAGGATGTCGAGGTCGTTCGCCGGCAGCTCGATTCCACGCACGACCGACGAGGCGGTCCCTACGAGGCGAAGCTCCGCGTCCGGCACCCGCGTCAGAATCGAAGCGAGCGAACGCTCCACTTCCACGCGACTCCGCGTCATGGGTTAGGGCCGGGAACCATATTTGCGCATCGCGCGCGCGTAGACCGTCGGCACCATGGTCCGGGCAAGGACTGCCACCAGCGGTAAACGCGAGGCATTGATGTCGACGCGGGCGGTGCCCATGCGTTCGAGCATGAGGTTGGAGACTTGGGCTTCGGTTCGACG
>JAUZEM010000419.1 GCA_030839005.1 Actinomycetota bacterium
TCTTCGTCGGCGTATCAAGTCGGTCGAATCGACCAAGAAGATCACGCGTGCGATGGAGCTCATCGCGGCTTCGCGCATCGTGAAGGCGCAGGCGCGCGTGCATGCTGCGCAGCCGTACGCCGAAGGCATCACCGAGGTCGTGCGCAACCTGCAGAGTGCGAGTGGAGGCTCGAACAGCGCCCTGCTCACGCCGCGCGCCGAGGTGCGCAAGGTTGCGAACATCGTGATCGCCGCCGACCGAGGATTGTGCGGCGGTTACAACTCGACGGTCATCCGCGCCGCCGAACAGGACATGCGCCGGCAGGTCGCGGCCGGCCGTGAGAACGCGCTGGTGACCGTCGGCCGCAAAGCCGAGGGCTACTTCCGCTTCCGCGACTACCCGATCGACGCGGGCTTCTCGGGTTTCAGTGACAGCCCCTCCTACGAGGACGCGCGCCTCGTCGCGTCCGCGGTTGTGAGTGGTTTCGAAGCCGGCGAGCTCGACCGGGTGCAGCTCGTGTACACGCGCTTCGTCTCGGCCGGGCGCCAGGACGTGGTCGTCGAGCCGCTGCTGCCGCTCGAATCCGACGAGACCGACGCGGCCGCGGAAGCGTCGAGTGAACCGGCGGCCGACTACGAGTTCGAGCCGAACCCGGACACGATCTTGCAGACTCTGCTGCCGCGGTACACCGAGTCTCGGGTGTACGCGGCGCTGCTCAATGCTGCGGCGTCGGAGCACGCCTCCCGCCAGCGCGCGATGAAGGCGGCGACCGACAACGCCGAGGACCTGATCCTCACCTACCGCCGCCGTATGAACCGGGCCCGCCAGGACTCGATCACCACCGAGATCATGGAGATCGTCGGCGGCGCCGAGGCGTTGGGCCAGGGCTCGGGCGACGCGCACGCCGACGCGCACGATGCCGAGTTCTACGACAAGACCGTTTGAGACCCCGGGAGCACCAGCCGCCATGACCGCAACCGCCGAGCCCAAGACCGAACTCAAAGATGGGTGGGTCGTCGCGATCTTCGGTCCCGTCGTCGACGTCGAGTTCCCACCCGACGCGCTGCCGGAGATCAACTTCGCGCTCCAGATGGACATCGAGCTCGAAGGTCAGAAGATCGTCGTCACCGCCGAGGTCGCCCAGCAGATCGGCGAGGGCCGGTGCCGCGCGGTGTGTCTCAAGCCCACCGACGGTTTGCAGCGCGGTACGCCGGTGCGCAATCTCGGCCACGGCATCCAGGTGCCGGTCGGGGAGGGAACACTCGGTCACGTGTGGAACGTGATCGGTGAGCCGCTCGACATCCCGGAGTCGGAGGTCACCAACATCGCCGACCGGTGGAACATCCACCGCGATGCACCGCCCTTCGACCAGCTCGAGCCCAAGGCGCTGATGTTCGAGACGGGCATCAAGGTCATCGACCTGCTCGAGCCCTATGTGCAAGGCGGCAAGATCGGTCTGTTCGGCGGTGCGGGTGTCGGCAAGACCGTGCTCATCCAGGAGATGATCAACCGCGTCGCGACGCAGCACGGTGGTGTGTCGGTGTTCGCGGGCGTCGGCGAACGCACGCGGGAAGGCACCGACCTCTGGCTCGAGATGCAGGAGTCGGGCGTCATCGAAAAGGCCGCGCTCGTGTACGGCCAAATGGACGAGCCGCCGGGCGTGCGCCTTCGCGTGGCGCTGAGCGCGCTGACGATGGCCGAGTACTTCCGCGACGTTCAAAATCAGGACGTGCTGCTCTTCGTCGACAACATCTTCCGCTTCGTGCAGGCGGGTTCCGAGGTGTCGACGCTGCTCGGCCGGATGCCGTCGGCCGTGGGCTACCAACCCACCCTTGCGGACGAGATGGGTGAGCTCCAGGAACGCATCACCTCCACGAAGGGGCGTTCGATCACCTCGTTGCAGGCCGTGTACGTGCCCGCCGACGACTACACCGATCCCGCGCCGTTCACGACCTTCACCCACCTCGACGCCACGACCGAGCTCGCGCGCGAGATCGCGGCGCTCGGCATCTATCCGGCGGTGGACCCGCTCGCCTCGACGAGCAACATCCTCGCCCCCGAGATCGTCGGTCAGCGCCACTACGACGTCGCCCGCCGGACGCAGGAGACGCTGCAGCGTTACAAGGAGCTGCAGGACATCATCGCCATCCTGGGTCTCGACGAGCTCTCCGAGGAAGACAAGATCACAGTGGCCCGGGCCCGCAAGGTGCAGAAGTTCCTGAGCCAGCCGTTCTTCGTAGGCGAGGTCTTCACCGGCCTGAAGGGGATCTTCGTCCCGGTCGACGAGACGGTGGAGAGCTTCGCCGCGCTCGTCGGCGGCGACCTCGACCACGTTCCCGAGCAGGCCTTCTTCAACGCCGGCGGCGTCGAATCGGTGCTCGCCAAAGCGAAATCGCTCGAGGGGTAGGGCGAAGACATGGACGTTCAGCTCGTCTCACCCGAACAGGTCCTCTACGAAGGCGTCGGGCGCATGGTCGTCGTGCGCACGTTGGGCGGCGGTGACATCGCGTTCGAGGACAATCACGCCCCGTTTCTCGGCGCGCTCGCCGACTGGCCGGCGCGGGTGAAGTTCGAGGACGGCACGCAGGCGTGGTTCGCGGTGCACGGCGGCTTCGTCGAGGTCAGCCACAATCACGTGATCATTCTCTCCGACGTCGCGGAGCCGGCCGCCGACATCGACGTCGAACGCGCCGGCGCCGCGAAGGCGCGGGCCGAGGACGCGCTGCGAGCCGACGCTGACGACGAGCGCGCCGCGGCCGCGCTCAGGCGCGCCGAGGTACGCCTCGAGGTCGCAATCTCCGCCTGACCGGGATTCCGTCAGCTGTACTTGACGGCGGAGTACCTTCTCAGCTTCGTCCAGTGGTGCTGGGCCTCGATGATACGGATCGTCCCGGACTTGGAGCGCATGACGAGGCTCTGCGTGCTGGCGCCCTCGCCCCAGTAACGAACCCCGCGCAGGAGCTCGCCGTCGGTGATACCGGTGGCCGCGAAGAAGACGTCGTCGCCCGAGACGAGATCGTCGAGCATCAACACCTTGTCGAGGTCGTAGCCCGCGTCCACCGCGCTCTTGCGTTCCTCGTCGTTGCGCGGCCAGAGCTTGCCCTGAATCGAGCCGCCGAGAGCCTTGAGCGCGCACGCCGCGATCACGCCCTCGGGCGTTCCACCGACGCCGAACAGGATGTCGTTTCCGGAGTTACGCCATGCCACGGAGATCGCGCCGGCCACGTCGCCGTCCGGTATCAAGCGGATACGCGCGCCGGCTTCGCGGCAGTCACGAATGATGTCGGCGTGACGGTCGCGGTCGAGAACGACGGCCGTGACGTCGCTCACCTTCTCGCCGAGCGCCTTCGCCACCGCATCGAGGTTCGTCTTCACGGGCGCGTCGATGTCGATCACGTCGGCCGCGGCGGGACCCGCCGCGATCTTCTCCATGTAGACGCACGGACCGGGATCGAACATCGTGCCCCGTTCACTCATGGCGATGACCGCGATCGCGCCTCCTCTCCCGAGCGCAGTGAGCGTCGTTCCGTCGACGGGATCGACCGCGATATCCATGCTGGGTGGGGAACCGTCCCCGATCTGTTCGCCGTTGTAGAGCATCGGGGCCTCGTCCTTCTCACCCTCGCCGATGACGACAACGCCCTCCATACGCACGCTGCTGAGCACTATGCGCATTGCCTCGACCGCGGCGCCGTCGGCCGCGTTCTTGTCGCCTCGCCCCATCCAGCGACCGGCAGCCAGCGCCGCGGCCTCAGTGGCGCGCATGAGCTCCATTGCGAGGTTGCGATCGGGTGGCTGCTCCGATTCCATTTCCCCTCTTCCGCTCATGCGCCCGTAAATGGACCCTAGTCGAGGGTGCGCCGGATTCCATCGGCCGATCGTCTCGTACTAGAAACGTCTTCATGGGTCGGCTCGACGGAAAGTCCGCGCTGATCACCGGCGCGGCATCGGGCATCGGGCTCGCGTGTGCGGCCCGCTTCGCGGCCGAAGGCGCGCGTGTCGTGGGGATCGACGTGACCGAACCGCAGACGGAGCTCGAGCTG
>JAUZEM010000449.1 GCA_030839005.1 Actinomycetota bacterium
GTCGGCCTGTGACGCACGTTCGTTGGGCGAGCGCGGTCGTCGGCGTCGTCGTCCTGCTCGCGGGCTGCCGCGTCGACGCGCGCTTCGACATCACGACGCGCGACGACGGATCGGGCACAGTGCGTGCGACCATCACCGTCGACGCCGATGCGGTGCAGCAGCTCGGTGGACCGACCGGCCTCGCGCAGACCGTGCCGCTCGACGACCTCCGAACGGTCGGTTGGACGATCTCACCCTGGACGAAGGCAACCCGCGGCTCGCAGACGATCACGTTGTCTCATTCGTTCGTCGACCAAGGCGATCTCGTCCGCCGCGTCGTCGATCTCGCCGGTCCTCGTGGCGTCCTGCAGAACCCGACTGTGACGCGCGAGCGCGGATGGTTCAGCTCTCGGGACGCCTTGAGCGTTGTGGTCGACGTGCGCTCGCCGTCGGTCGACATCGTGCACGACGCGCTGCTGGCGGCTCGGCTGCGTGCCGCGGGCTTCGACCCGGCTCTGTTGGAGCGGCAGCTCGCGGTACAGCTCAAGTCCGCGCTGCATGTTTCGGTGGTGGCGCACCTGCCCGGCGGCCACACGGAGTCGTACGACGCGGTACCCGGCAGCATCAAGGCGCTGCGGGTCGTCCATGGTGGTACCGACTGGGATCGCGTCATCCGGTTCGTCATCGGGCTCGTGCTGGCGCTGCTCGCGGCGGCGTTCCTCCTCGCCGGGAGCGTGAGCGCCCGGCGTAACCGGCGCCGCGCCGCGGAACGAACCGGGCGCGAGGAGCTCTCCGACCGGGCGGTCCCGATGTGAGCCCGAGAATCGCGCGTTGACGCGTCCTTGGCGCAGCACGCGGCTACGGTCAGCCCATGACCCGAACGTCTGTTCGCTCCCCGTTGTTCGTTTGCGCCGGCTGTGGATTCGAGTCGGCGAAGTGGCTGGGCCGCTGCACGGAGTGCGGCACGTGGGGTTCGGTGGTCGAATCGGAGCGGCCCACCGCCCGGTCGTCGTCCGGACGACGGGCGCCGGCCGGGTCCCGGAACGTGCCGGTACCGATCGCGCAGGTCGCGGCGGCCGGCGCGTCGCTGCTTCCCACCGACCTCACCGAGCTCGACCGCGTGCTCGGTGGAGGGCTCGTCGCGGGCTCGGTCACGCTCGTGGGCGGCGAGCCGGGGATGGGCAAGAGCACGCTGCTCATGCAGGCCCTCGGGCGTATCGCGGCGAGGGGCGCCCGTTGTCTGCTCGTGTGCGCCGAGGAGTCGACCGCCCAGGTCCGGATGCGAGCCGACCGTTTGGAGGCGCTCGCGCCGGAGCTGTTCGTGCTGTCGGAGACATCGCTGCCCGCCGTCGTCGCCTACGTCGCGACGGTGGAGCCCGTGGTACTCGCGATCGATTCGATCCAGGCGGTACACGATCCCGACGCGCCGGGCGTCGCGGGGTCGGTGACGCAAGTGCGCGACGGCGCGCAGGAGCTGGTTCGCCTCGCCAAGGAGTACGACATCGCGACGCTGCTCGTGGGTCACGTCACGAAGGACGGTGGTCTCGCCGGCCCGCGGGCACTGGAGCACGTGGTGGATACCGTGCTTTCCTTCGAAGGCGACCGGCATCACGGCTTGCGCATGCTGCGCGCGTTGAAGCACCGGTTCGGCGCGACCGACGAGCTGGGGCTCATGGAGATGACGGCGAGCGGGCTGGTGCCGGTGACCGACCCGAGCGCGCTGTTTCTTGCCGACCGCCGCGTCGGCGCGACCGGTTCGGTCGTGGCCGCGGTGATGGAAGGAACGCGCCCGCTGTGCGTCGAGGTGCAGTCGCTCGTCGTGCCGACGGGCGCGCCGATCCCCCGGCGGGTCGCCCAGGCCTTCGAGGGCAATCGGCTGTCGATGCTCGTCGCCGTGCTGCAACAGCGCGCCGGAGTCGCCCTCGCCAACCAGGACGTGTACGCGAGCGTCGCCGGCGGAGTACGCGTCTCGGAGCCTGCCGCCGATCTCGCCGTCGCGCTGGCGATCGCGGGTGCGCGCAACGACTGTGCGGTCGACGCGGACACGATCGTCATCGGAGAGATCGGCCTCGGGGGCGAGATCCGCCAGGTGCCCCAGGCGCCGCGGCGGCTGGCCGAGGCGCGGCGTCTCGGTTTCCGCCGCGCCATCGTCCCAGTGTTGACGCCTGACGTGCGGGGGATGACGCTGCGCCGGGTCGGCGACCTTCGCGAGGCGCTGGTCGCGGCGGCCTTCGGCCCGGGGTAGCCTCAGATCCCGTTTCGACCGGGAGGATCCGTGGCGCAGGGCCGATCGGAAGTTCTCTACGCCGCGCTGCGGCTGGTTGCTCCGGGTACCCCTTTGCGGGAGGGTATCGACCGCATCCTGCAGGCGAAGATGGGCGCGCTCATCGTCGTCGGCGACGGCCCCGCGGTCTTGAACATCTGTTCGGGTGGGTTCCTGCTCGACGCCGAGTTCACGCCCCAGAGGTTGTCGGAGCTGGCCAAGATGGACGGCGCGATCATCCTCGCGTCCGACGGGACGCGCGTCGCGCGTGCGAACGTGCACCTCGTTCCCGACCCCGACATCCCGACGAACGAGACGGGCACGCGCCACCGCACCGCCGAGCGGGTCGCGCGCCAGATCTCGGTTCCGGTCATCACCGTCTCCGAGGAGATGGGCGTCGTCTCGGTGCACTATCAGGGCAACAAGCAGACGCTCGATCGGATCCCGCGCGTCCTCGCGCGCGCCGACCAGGCGTTGCAGATCCTCGGTCGCTACAAGTCGCGTCTCGACGGCGTGACCAGCGCGCTGTCAGCACTCGAGGTCGAAGACCTGGTGACGGTCCGAGACGTCGTCACCGTGTTGCAGCGCGCGGAGATGGTGCGCCGGATCGCGGAGGAGATCGAGGGGTACGTCGTCGAGCTCGGCCTCGATGGGCGGCTCGTCGAGCTCCAGCTCGAAGAGCTGACGGGCGGTGTGCTCACCGACCTGCGGCTGGTCGGCAAGGACTACTTCGTCGAATCGCCCGAATGGTTGCTCGTCCAGGTCACGTCGCGCCTCGCCCGCATCTCCGATGACGAGCTCCTCGATCTGCGCGCGGTCGCGTCGCTTCTGCACCTACCCCCCGAGCACGATCTCGACTCGTCGCTCCAGCCGCGCGGCTTCCGGCTGCTCAGCAAGATTCCGCGCCTGCCGGAGACGATCGCCGCGCACGTCGTCGAGCGCTTCGGCACGCTGCCCAAGGTGATGCGCGCGAGTCTCAGCGATCTCGTCGAGGTGGAAGGGGTCGGCGAAGCGCGGGCGCGCGCGATCAAGGACGGACTGTCGCGCGTCGCGGAGTCGTCGATCCTCGATCGCTACGCCTGAGTCCTGAGAGATCTCGGAGTAGCTTCTGCCGGATGGCAGCACTTCGCGAAGGGCCCGTCCACGACGTCACGGTCGAGTCCAGCCCACTCGTCGTCGACGGTCTCGAGGTCGTGGCCGTGCACGCGCGGCCCGACGGCCTGCCCGTCGCGGGCGTCGTGTTGCACCCGGACATCGGTGGGTTGCGGCCACTGTTCGAGGACATGGCGCGGCGTATGGCGACGCACGGGCTCGCGGTGTGTGTCATCGAGCCGTTCGCGACGCAACCGGAGTCGGTGCGAGTGTCGGTCGAGGCTCGCCTCGCCCACGTCAGGGACCTCGACGACACGCAGCAGATGGAGCTCCTCGCGGCGGCCGCCAATCGCCTCGTGGTCGACGACGACGTCGCACGCGTGTCGGTGCTCGGCTTCTGCATGGGCGGCCACTACGCGCTGAAGGCGGCCTCCACCGGTCGGTTCGATGCGGCCGTGTCGTTCTACGGCATGGTGCGCGCGCCGGAAGCCTGGCGCGGGCCC
>JAUZEM010000462.1 GCA_030839005.1 Actinomycetota bacterium
TGCCATCGTGGCATCGGTTGCGGCAAGTTGGGCCTTGTTCGGCTCTGTCGTCACTGCACGTGCGCCGTCCGCGCTCGCGTCTGGCATCACCAGCACGGTTGACTTTCCGACGCCGTACGGGCAGCCGTGGGGAACGGCGTTCGACGGTGCCGGACGCGTCTGGGTGGCGATGCCGGGCTGTGATCCGTCGCCGAGTTGTGCGAGTTCGACTCCCCCGGGAAAGCTCGCGCTCTTTGATCCCGGTAAGAGCAAGTTCACCACACTTGTCTCACTCCCCGCCGGTTTCGGTCAACCGCTGTTTGTCGAAGTCGACCACGCCGGCAAGGTCTGGTTCACCATGCCGGTCACGAATACCATCGGTGTTTATGATCCGGTCGCCGCGACCGTCAGACAGTGGTCCGTCCCGACTCCGGCGGCGGGTCCCTGGGATCTCGCCATCGACGCCAATGGAAAGATCTGGTTTACCGAACACTATGTGAATAGAATTGGCTCTTTTGATCCGACATCTCTGGCGTTCCAAGAAGTCTCGACACCGGCAACGAACAGTGACCCATATGGGATCGCGGTCGACGCAGCAAACAACATCTGGTTCACCGAGAATACTGATTCAGTGGCCCTCATTGGTGAGTACACAACTGCCGGAATCCTAAATGAGTACAGGATCCGGAACGATTCGACCTCGGGCACCGGGCTGACGCCCCACCTTATTACGATTGATGCCAATGGAATCATCTGGTGGTCCGAAGGCTGGGTCAGTGCGATCGGTCGACTCGATCCGGCTATCGCGGTACCCGGGACGAACACTGCCGTAACTGAATACCACTATTCGCCTTCGTGCGGCAGTTGTGGTTCCCATACTTCTGGCATCGGCGCCGATGGCAACGGCCTCATCTGGCTGGACGACTCTTTGCAGAACACGTTTGGCTCCTTCCAGCTCTCGGGAGGCAGCTTCGCTTTTTACCCGAGCCCGAGCGGCGGTCATCCCCACGACGGTCTCAACGTGGACGCCCAGAACCGAATCTGGTTCGACGAGGAGTTCGCGAACAAGTTGGCAAAGGTAATCCAATCTACGTCCCCCCCAACGACGACGACATCGTCCTCGACGTCAACTTCGACGAGCACGACGACTTCGACAACGACCACGACTGTGCCGGCGCCGCCGCCTGGGACGGTGTTGGGGACGGACACCTTCCAGCGCGCCAATCAGTTGCACTGGGGCACGGCTTCCGACGGTCAGTCGTGGAGTGGCGATGCAAACAGTCTGAGTGCATTTTCCGTCTCCAGCGGCGCGGGTCTTGTCAACAGCAGTACGGGCAGCAAGAGTTACAGCGCGGTGCTCGGTTCCGCCGCCGCCGACGCCGAGGTGTTTGCGTCGGGTTCCGTCAGCTCGTTCGCGCATACCAACTTTGGGGACGCGCTGCGCTGGACCGACGGCAATAACTGGTACAAGGCCTATGTCGACGGCGGCAACCTAATCATCCAGAAAAAGGTCAGCGGCATCACGACGATTCTGGCAAGCAAACCCTTCGCGGCGACCGCGCGGACGTCGTACACCATCCACTTCCGTGCCGTGGGCTCGACACTGACCGCGAACGTCTGGCCCACCTCGGGCGCGGAGCCGGGCAGCTGGATGCTCACGGCCACTGATGCGACCTTTGCCGCCGGCCACGCCGGGATGCAATTCCTCACCCAAAAGAGCACCGTCACCGTGACGTCCTTCCGCGCGGGATCGCTCTAGACCGCGGCTCCGCCAGCTGAGCGCGGTGCAGGGCTTTCATCATTCCGCCGAGGGAATCTCCTCCCACCACTGACACCACCAGCTGCCACCCACGAGGATGCGCAGGTTCGGATGCCAGCAGTACGAGAGGTCGGCGTCAGGATCAAGGTAGAAGAGGCAGTTGTCGCACTGGTAGACGCGACCGAACTCCTCGAGCGGATGCGCCCGCAGGATCGCTCGATCCATCACTTCCTTCCACTCGAGCCACTTCTGGCTGTCGATCTCCTTCGGCTCCGGCGGTGGGATGTCGTCGTTCGGCATGACGAAGGAAGCTAGCGGGGCGTGCGCGCGTTCGGTCGTTTCCTATCCAGCCGGGCGATGCGGAGCGAGGCTCGGTGCGGTCGGAGCGGCGGGGACGGCCGAGGCCGGTACGAGGTATCCGAAGACCGCGATGTCCGCACCGAGGGACGTTGTCCCGGCGTTGACCGCCTGGACGGACAGTGCCTGTCCCGCTTTGACTGTCACGCCCGGTTGTATGAGGAGTTGCTGTGTGCCGGGACCGTTCGGCGTGTGGGTTGCAATTTGGTCGCTCGCACAGCCTGCGCTCCGCCAGAACCGGGAGTAGTTCAGGTTCGGTGAGCCGTCCTCGTAGGTATCGATGCTGATCGTGCCGACAACGAGCGCCTTACCCGTCGGTGGGCTCAACAGATTCACACAAGTCGAGCTTCCGCTTGCTACTACGTTCACGATGCCGTGCGCGAAGTTGGTCGCCGCGGCCGGTGCGCCGACGTTGCCCGTCACTCCCACCGTTGTTGCGTTCAATTTCGCTTGCAGGTTTCCGCTCGCGTCGACCTTGGCGGGCACACCGCTGGTCGCGTCCGTCACGAACACGTTGTTGCCGGTCACCGCGAACGCCGCGAACGGGAACGCCACGACGATCACCAATGTCACGACGATGATCGTGAGATGACCGCTGGTGAACGGCCCGAGCCCTGTTCCTTCACGTCGGCGCTTCGCCGGCTGACCGTCTTGCGTCTGAATCGCTCTTCGTCCGAACATGCTGTGGACCTCCCAAACATCCGCGAGCCCGTGACTCGCCGCTGCCGCTTCCCGTTCCCAGGTACGGTAAGAACCGCGCTCGCCGGCGACCCGCGTACCGGACTACCTGTTTTCGCCCGTACCGAACGGTTGGCGACCCCGGCGCGACGCGCACGATCGACGCGCTACCTTTCCTGACGCGGGCGTCAGTTTCACGCCGTCGGGTCGGGCAGTTGGTTTCGTAGGTCGGGAGGAGTGAAGTGCAGCTCGCGTGGAGCCCCGAGGACGAGGAGTTTCGCACCGACCTCATCGCTTTTCTCGACGAGCACACGCCGGAACAGATGCTCGTCGGCTTCGACTTCCAAGACGTCGACGACGAACGCGAGCTCGTGCCCCAGTGGCTGCGCGACTGGCAAGCGACCCTGTTCGACCACGGTTGGATGATCCCCGGCTATCCGTCCGAGCGCGGTGGTCGCAACTGCACGCCGGTGCAGACACTCATCTATCTGGAGACGCTTGCGAGCCGTCGCCTGATCCGCAGTGGACACTTCCCCGGGTACGCGATCGTCGCCCCGAGCCTGCTCGAGTACGGCAACGAGGAGCAGCAGAAGTTGGTTCCCGCGGCGATCCGAGGCGACACGATCTGGTGCATCGGGATGAGCGAGCCGAACGCCGGCTCGGATCTCGCCGGTCTGCAGACGCGCGCCGAGGTGCGCGACGACCACTTCGTCGTGAACGGCCAGAAGGTCTGGACCAGCTACGCGATGATCGCGCAGAAGTGCTTCTGTTACGTCCGCACCGATCCGACCCTGCCGAAGCACAAGGGCATCTCGCTGCTCATCATCGACGTCGACACGCCCGGCATCGATATTCGCCCGCTGCGCCACATCAGCGGTACCGCCGGCTTCGCGGAGGTGTTCTTCACCGACGTGATCGTGCCCCGCGAAAACCTCGTCGGCGGGTTGAACGGCGGTTGGGCGATCACCCAGGGATCACTCGCGCACGAGCGCGCGGGGTTGTGGGTCGAAGGGGTCGCGCGGTTCGAGCAGACGATCGAAGGGCTCGTCACGCTCGCACGGCAACAGGGCCGGGCCGGCGATCCGATCATCCGCCGGAAGATTGCCTCCGCGTACGAGCTGGCCGCCTCTTTGCGCGCGCTCGGCTACAAGGGCTTCGCGTCGTTCGCCCAGGGATCGAGCGCACCGGAGCACAGCTACATGAAGATGGCGATGTCGGAGGCGAGCAAGGCGGCGTTCGAGCTCGGCATGGAGATCTCGGGAAGCTTGGCGCCGGTGACCGACCCCGTGTTCGCCGCGTCGACGAACCGGTTCGTACACGGGTTCTTCATGTCGTTCGCGAACACGATCGCGGGCGGGAGCTCGGAGATCCAACGCAACATCATCGCTCAGCGGGTGCTGGGCCTCCCGAGGCGTTGAAGGCACCCGCTCCGTGGACTTCTCGCTGACTCCCGATCAGGAACTGTTGCGCGACACGAGCCGCAAGCTGCTCGAGCGCGAGTGCCCGCCGGCGCTCGTGCGCGCGCACATCGACGACCCCTCTGCACACGAGCCGTTGTGGCGACACTTGGCGGAGTACACCGCGCTCGGTACCGGACCCGCGGCCGACCTCTGCCTGTTCCTCGAAGAGACCGGCTACGCAGCCGCACCCGGCCCGTTCCTCGCCACGACGGGGTACGCGGCGCTGACCGGCGACGACACGGCAACCGGCACGGTCGCGCTCGTCGATGATTCGACCCATCCCTTCGTGCTCGAAGCCGACCGCGTCGAACGCATCGCAGTCGTGTCCCCCGGTCCACGGCTCGCGGTGCTCGATGTCACCGACGTGCCCCTCCGATTCGTCGCGACCGTCGACTTCTCGCGCCGCCTGTTCGCGCTCGACCTCCCGCACCTCACCGCGCAACCGCTTGCCGCCGACGTGTACGCGCGCTGGCGCGAGCGCGCCTACGCGTGCATGGCGGCCGAGATGGTCGGAACCGCGCGCCGCATCTTCGACATGACACTCTCGTACGCGAAGGAGCGCAAGCAGTTCGACGTGCCGATCGGTTCGTTCCAGGCGATCCAGCACAAGCTCGCCGACATGTCGCTCGCGCTCGAGCGGGCGACCGCGGCGGCGCACTATGCCGCGATGACGATCGACGGCGACGACCCCGAGCGCGCCCGTGCCTGCCACGTGGCCAAAGCCGCGGCCGGCGAAGCCGCGCGCCGGATCCTGAAGGACGGCATCCAGATACACGGCGGCATCGGCTACACGTGGGAACACGATCTGCATCTCTACCTGCGCCGTGCCACTGCCGACGAGTACCTGTTCGGCACAACCGGTTGGCACCTCGACCGCCTCGCCGACCTCCTCATCGACTAGAACACGAGCTCTCGTCTCAACTCCTCGGACGCGCGTGCCGTTGCAGTGGGCATGCACCGCATCGTGGGCGCCCTCGCGGCCGCCATCCTCGTCGCCGGCTGCGGCAGCAGCGACTGGAAGACTGCGAAGGTCTCGCCGTCATCGCCGAACTCCGCGACGTCCGCTTCCACGGCGGCGACCGATCGTCCGTACGTCGACGCGATGGTCATCAGCGCACGAGCCGGAGGCAGCGACAAATCCGAAATCAGCCCCACGACCATCCGGTGCATGGCGACAGCCATCGTGCACGGCTACAGCGCTGCCGCCTTCGCCGCGGCCGGCATCACGCCCGCCGCGTTGCGCGATCCCAACAGCACGCTCGATACCCTGCCGGACCCGTCGGACGATCGGGTGACACGAATCGGGACCGCGCTGCAACGTTGCAACATCGGTCGGTACCTCGCGTTGGGTTTCGCGCAAGAGTTGAAGATCAATGACGCCGCATCGATCACCTGCTTGGCCGGCCGGTTCGGAGCCGCGCCCGGCGCGCGTCGATTCATGGTGCTCTCCGTCCTGCAGCGACACGCGGACCTCGAAGCCGCCCACGCGCTGATCGGACTCCTCGCGGGCTGCGTCGATCTCCCTGCGCTCGTGTTGCGCGCGGCCAATGTGCAAGTCGACGCCACCACGCGGGCGTGCCTGCTCGACACCCTGAGGTCGTCGGGCGCGGCGTTGCAGGACTTCATGGCCCTGAAGATCGCCGGGAGCGACACCACCAGCCAGGAAGAGACCCTCGCGGTCACCATCAACCATTGCCGCCCCGGCGCGCGCACGGGCTTCACGGTTCCTGCCGGTTGAGCCAACCCGGCGGACGTGGGCACGGCGCGGGCACGACGCGGGTGCGTCGCGAACGCGTCCTGCGCCTTGGTCGCGCCCGAAGACAAGGTCTACACTCCATTCTCTGACGTCTGCGTCAGTTTCGGGAGGAGGAGCCCATGACGAACGTCGATCTGGTGCGACTCGCCGGAAGCCGCGGCCGCATCTCCGATGCGCCGACCGCCGATCTCGTGACGGCCGAGGTCATTCGCGGCGGCATGGAAACGGTCTGCTTCGAGATGGCCGAGTACGTGTCGCGGACCGCGACCACGCCGATCCTCAACCAGTCGAACGAGCGCAACGCGACAGTCCTCGACGCGCAGGGCCGGCTCGCGGCGCTTTCGGTCGGCATTCCCCAGTTCATGCTCACGTCGACGTTGCCCGTGCGCTTCGCGCTGGAGTTCCTCGGTGTCGACGAGTTCCGCGAAGGCGACGTGTTCGTAGCGAACGACCCGTACCACGGCGGCGGCCATCTTCCCGACTACAACGTGTTCGCGCCCGTGTTTGCCTCCGATGCTGCGGCTCCCGGCGGGCGCCGCATGGTGTTGATCGCGAGCATCCAGTGCCACCACGGCGACACGGGCGGTGGCGTTCCCGGTGGTTACAACATCACGGCCAACGACATCTGGGGCGAGGGTGTGCGTTGGCCGGTGGTCAAGGTGCTCGACCGCGGGGTGGAACGGCGCGACGTGCTGTACGCGCTGCAGGCCAACAATCGCATCCCGAGCTACATCGGCGACCTGCGCGCACAGATCGGTTCCGCCCAGCTGGGCGCGCAGCGGCTCGGCGAGCTCATCGAGCGCTATGGCGTCGATGCGATGGAGGAATCCGTCGACTACATGATCGACTACGCGGCCCGGCGCTTCCGCGAAGAGGTCGCGCAGTGGCCCGACGGTGAGTACGAGGCCGACTCGTATGTCGACCACGACCCGCTCGGCAATCCCGACATCCACTTGCACGTGAAGGTCACTGTCGCCGGCGACGAGCTGACGATCGACTTCACGGGTACCGACACCCGCAACGAGCTGCAGTCGTGGTCGACGTTCGGCAACACGCGCGGTTACACGGTCGGTCAGATCGCGGCGATGATGGATCCCGAAATCCCCAAGAACGAGGGGTTCTTCGAGCAGATCAAGCTGATCGTGCCCAAGGGCTGCTTGCTCAACCCGGAGCCGGGTAAGCCGGTGTCGGCGGGGACGCACCACCCGGGCGCCGACGTCGGCGAAGTCATCGCCAAGGCGATGCAGTACGTGCTCCCCGACCGCGCCGTGCCCCAGACGTACAAGACCGGCATCCCGACGATCATCGTGGGCGTCGATCCGCGCACCGGCGCGTCGTTCACCGACCACTCGGCCGAGGTGTACTCGGGCTGGTGCAACGCGTCCAAGGGCATGGACGCGTGGGGCGCGCTCAACGCCAGCTTCGGCAACCTGTGGAAGGCGACGGCGGAGATCAACGAATCGCTCTATCCGCACGTGCAATGGAGCCGCGACTACCGCACCGATGGCGGTGGTCCCGGCGAATGGCGCGGGATCTGCGGATCGCACTACCAGAAGGAAGTCCTCGTCGATGCCAAGGTGTACACGTACGTCGTCGGTATGAAGTATCCGATGCCGGGGATCTGCGGCGGCAGTGACGGATCGCCGAACGAGATGATCATCCGCTACGGCAGCGACGACGAGTTCAAGGTGCGGCACACCGCCGACTGGGTTCCGATTCATGCCGGAGAGCGCATCATGTACGACTACGGCGGCGGAGGCGGTTGGGGTGATCCCCTCGTGCGCGATCCGCAAGCTGTGCTCGACGACGTGCTCGACGAATACGTCTCAGTCGCCGGCGCAAGCCGCGATTACGGCGTCGTGCTGGAAGGCTCGCTGGAAGAGCTGACGCTCGAGGTCGACGAGGTCGGGACGCACGCGTTGCGCGAACGGATGCGGGCCGAACGAGCCTGACATGGGGTTCCGGGTAGGTGTCGATGTCGGCGGGACGTTTACCGACCTGATCTGCGTGACACCCACGGGCGAGATCATTCTCGACAAGACGCCCACGACCCTCGACGACCAGTCGACCGGTGTGATGAACGGTCTGGAGCAACTCGCGGGCCACTTCGGTATCGAGCTCGACGCGTTCTGCCGCGACCTCGACATCCTGGTACACGGCACCACTACTGCCGACAACACGATGATCGAGATGAACGGTGCGCCGACGGGACTGCTCGTGACCGAGGGCCACCGCGACGAGATCGAGCTGCGTCGCTGCCACAAGGAAGAGATCTGGGACCCGAATTATCCGGGACCGATCCCGATCGCGCGCCGGCGGGCACGTATTCCCATACCCGAACGCATGAACTTCGAGGGTCAACCGTTGCTGGCCCTCGACGAGGACGCGGTGCGGCGCGGCGTGCAGCGTCTGAAGAAGCTCGGCGTCCGGTCGATTGCGGTGATGTACCTGTTCTCGTTCGTGAACCCCGCACACGAGCGCCGCACGCGCGAGATCATCCGTGAAGAGTTCCCCGACGTGGAGCACATCTCCCTCTCCCACGAGGTCATGCCGCGCGGGCCCGAGTTCGAGCGGGTGTCGACGACGTTGGTGAACGCGTACGTGGCACCGCGGATCGCGACCTATACGCAGAACCTCCAGGACAAGCTTCGTCGTGCCGGCTACCTCGGACCGTTGCTCATCATGCAATCGACCGGCGGCGTCATGCCGCCCGACTACGTTTCGCGGCGCGCCGTCACCCTCCTCGCCAGCGGCCCGACCGGCGGCGTGATGGGCGCGACCGTCGCGGCCCGGAAGGCAGGCATCGGCGACTTCGTCGCGATCGACATGGGTGGGACGAGCTTCGACATCTGCCTCGTTCGCCACGGCCGTCCCGAGATCAAGACCGACTGGAACTGGCGTTACCGGTACTACATCGGGTTGCCGATGGTCGACGTGCAGAGCGTGGGGGCGGGAGGCGGATCGATCGCGCGGGTGCGGCAGGGCGCGCTGCTCGTCGGTCCCGAGTCCGCAGGCTCCACTCCGGGACCGGCGTGCTACGGCCGCGGCGGAACCCAGCCCAGCGTGACCGACGCCGACGCGGTGCTCGGCTACCTGCCCGTCGACGGGTTCGCGGGTGGGCGCATGCACCTCGACCTCCCCGCGGCCCGAACCGCGATCACCGAGCACGTGGCCAAGCCGCTCGGGATCGAGATCACCGACGCGGCCTGGGGCATCGAGCGCATCGTGAACTCCAACATGGCGAATGCAACGCGCAAGGTGCTCGCCGGTCACGGCGCCGACCCGCGCGACCTCGCGCTGATCGCGTTCGGCGGCAACGGCGCGGTACACGCGGTCGCGATCGCGCGCGAGCTCGGCGTCGCCCGGATCATCGTGCCCAAGGCCGCACCCGCGTTCAGCGCGCTCGGCGTGCTCGTCGCCGACTACGTCGTCGACCTCGTCCGTTCCTACGTCACTCCCCTCTCGCAGGTCGATCTGGGCCGCGTGCGCGACCTCCTGACCGATCTCCTGCAGGAGGTCGACAAAGAGCTCGACCCCACCGGCGTCGCGCCGGCCGACGTCAAACGCGACCTGTTCGCGCAGATGTGCTATCCGGGTCAAAATTTCGACATGAGCGTGCCCGTTCCCGAAGGGGTCGCGCTCGACGAGCCGGGCCTCCTCGACCTCGCGGAGCGCTTCCACGACCAACACCTGGCGGAGCGCGGTTTCTGCTTCCGTTCGCAGCAACCGTTGATGCGCGGGGTTCGGGTCATCGCGCGCGGCACTACTCCCAAGCCCGACCACCTCGCGGAGACCGGCGCACTGGCCGACGCGAGCCAGGCGCAGCGCGGCACCCGCCCCGCGTACTGGGGCGACGGGTTCGTCGACACTCCGGTGTTCGACGGCGCCCGCCTCGGTGAGGGCGCCGCAGTCCAGGGCCCCGCGCTGATCGAGGAGCCGTACACCGTGGTGGTGCTGCCGCCCGACGCGACCGCCACGCTCGACGGTCTCGGCAACTACGTCGTCTCCGCTTGACGCACGAGATCCTCCTCGTTTCCCACTTCCATTGGGATCGGGAGTGGTACCGGTCGTTCGAGGTGTTCCGCGGAAGGCTCGTCGACGCGGTCGACGCGGTGCTCGATCTGCTCGGAGCCGACCCGGGCTTCCGTTTCGTGCTCGACGGGCAGGCGATCGTGCTCGAGGACTACCTCGAGGTGCGTCCCGACCGGCGCGACGAGCTCGTCGCGGGACTCCACGCCGGACGGCTCGCGGCCGGCCCCTGGTACGTCCAGCCCGACTCGTTGTTGCCCGGCGGCGAGACCCATGTTCGCAACCTGCTGCTCGGCCGGGCGGTCGCGGGCGCGCTCGGACCGGTGTCGACAGTCGCGTACGGTCCCGACTCCTTCGGGCATCCTGCGCAGTTCCCCCAACTCCTCGGCGGTTTCGGGCTCGACCCGTTCGTGTACTGGCGGGGAAACGGCGCCGAGCTCGACGCGCTCGGCCCGCTCTACGTCTGGCGCGCGCCCGACGGAACATCGGTGCGGGCCTGGCAACTTCCCGAGGGCTACTTCGCGGCCGCGGGTCTCGACGCCGACGGCGACCTCGACGCAACGGTCGCGCGGCTCCGGCCCGTGATCGACCGTCTCGTCGCCGCGGGTGCGGAGCCGGTACTGCTGATGAACGGCTTCGACCACCTACCCGCCGATACGTCGACCGCGCGCGTCGCGGCTCGGCTCGGAGCGCGGCGGGTCCTGCTCGACGACGCGGCCATGCGCCTAGCCGAGCCGGTGACGCTCGCCGAATGGTCGGGCGCGCTCGTCGGTGCGCGCACGACGAACCTCTTGCCCGGTGTTTGGTCGGCGCGGATGCCGTTGAAGCTGCGGAACCGTGCGGTCGAGACGCTGCTCACGGCGTGGGCGGAGCCGTGGTCGGCATTTGCGGGCGCGCTCGGGCTCGCCGACGAACGCCCCGCGCTCGAGCAGGCCTGGCGTTCGTTGCTGTGCAACCAGGCCCACGACTCGATCTGTGGCTGCTCGATCGATCCGGTACACGAGCGCATGGCCGCGCGCTACGACGACGCCGAGGGCCTCGGCCGCGCGACGGTGCAACGCGTCCTCGAACGGCTGGCGGGCGCGAACGTCACGCGCGACACACCGTGGTGCGACGAGCAGGCGGTCGTCGTGTTCAACGCGTCGGCGGAGACGCGCACCGACGTCGTGCGCGTCCCGCTCGACGCCTTCCCACCCTGGCGGGTCAGCGTCACGCGCTTCGATATGCACCCGCTGGCCATGCCGTCGTTCCAAGGTGTCTGCATCGACGGCCGTCCCGCGCGCCTCGTAGCGAGCGCCGACCCGACGCGCGTCCGCTTCCTCCCGGGGATCGGAGGCCTCGACGTCGAGTTCGTCGCCGCGGCCGTCCCTGCCTTCGGGTGTCACCGCTACATGCTGGAACCCGCCGACCCGTCGGCGGACGACGTCGACGACGGGCGCGAGATCGCCGCCGGCGACGTGCGGGTCACCGCGGGCGCCGACGGAACACTGTCGATCATGCTCGGCGACCGCACCTACGGCAGCCTGTTCGGCATCGAGGACGCGATCGACCGGGGCGATTCGTACGACTGCGATCCCGATCCTGTTCGCGAGGTGCAGGTGCGCGCCCTCAGCGTGCAGCGCACGCGCCATGTGTCGGGTATCGCGCGTCTGCGGATCGTGCGCGAGCTCGACGAGATCGGCACGCTCACCGTCGAAGCATCCGTCGCGCCGGGCGTTCCATTCGTACGCTGCGAGGTTGCGCTCGACAATCGTGCGCCCGACCACCGGCTGCGCTTGCGCTTCCCGACGGGCGCGGTGGTCGACGCGTTCGACGCCGCGACCACGTTCGACACCGTGCGTCGCCCCACCGCGCCGGCCGACGACACCCGCTGGGTGCATCCCGCACCGCGCACCTTCCCGCATCAGGGTTGGATCGCGGCGAATGGCCTGGTCGTCGGCGCACCCGGCCTACCCGAGGGCGAGGTAACTCCTGCCGGCGAGGTGATCATCACGCTCGTCCGCAGCGTCGGTGCGCTGGCCCGCATAAAGCTGCGTACGCGCCCGCTGCCGGCCGGACCCGAGATGATGGC
>JAUZEM010000507.1 GCA_030839005.1 Actinomycetota bacterium
GATGAGCGACGCCGACGTCGACGGATCGCACATCCGCACGCTCCTGCTCACGTTCTTCTACCGCCAACTCCCCGAGATCGTGCGCGGCGGGTTCGTGTACATCGCACAACCGCCGCTTTACGGCGCCAAGCTCGGCAAGGACGAACGTGCGTACTTGAAGGACGAGGCTGCCCTCGCCGCGTTCGAAGCCGAACACGTCGGCCGCAAGATCGAGGTGAGCCGGTTCAAAGGTCTCGGCGAGATGGACTGGCAGGAGCTCGGGGTGACGACGATGAACCCGGCGACCCGCACGCTGTTGCAGGTCTCGGTCGAAGACGCGGCCATCGCCGACGAGATTTTTTCGACGCTCATGGGCGACGACGTCGACGCGCGCCGCGGATTCATCCAGGCGAACGCCAAAGACGTGCGTTTCCTCGACATCTGAGTTGGATAGGAAACCGCGATGCCCGACGAACCGCTGACCCTGGGCAACATCGAGCCCATCGAGATCCAAGAGGAGATGGAACGCTCCTTCTTGGACTACGCGATGTCGGTCATCACCGCGCGCGCGTTGCCCGATGCCCGTGACGGGCTGAAGCCCGTGCAACGCCGGATTCTCTACGGCATGTACGCCGAAGGGATGCGGCCCGATCGTCCGCACCGCAAGTGCGCCAACGCCGTCGGCGAGGTGATGGGCAAGTATCACCCGCACGGTGATCAGTCGATCTACGACGCGCTGGCGCGCATGGCGCAGGACTTCTCGCTGCGGTATCCGCTGATCGACGGGCACGGCAACTTCGGATCGCCCAACGACCGTCCGGCCGCGGCTCGCTACACCGAGGCCCGCCTGTCACCGCTCGCCATGGACTTGCTGGGCGAGATCGACGAGGACACCGTCGATTTCGGCGATACCTACGACGGCCGCAACCGCGAGCCGCTCGTGGTGCCGGCGCGGTTCCCGAACCTCTTGGTGAACGGCGGCGGCGGGATCGCAGTGGGGATGGCGACCAACATCCCGCCGCACAACCTCGGCGAGGTCATTGACGCCACGCTCCATCTGATCGACAACCCGGACGCGACCGTCGAGGACCTCATGCGCTTCGTCACCGGGCCCGACTTTCCGACGGGGGCGATGATCCTCGGCCGGGCGGGCATCGCCGAGTGCTACCGCACGGGCCGGGGCTCGATCCGCATGCGCGCGAACGCGGAGGTCGACGAAGACCGCAACGGCGCGCAACGCATCCTCGTGTCCCAGCTGCCGTTCCAGACGTCGGTGGAATCGATTGCGGCGAAGATCAACGAGCTGGTCACCGAGCGCCGTATCGAGGGGATCCGTGACGTCACCGACCTCTCGGCCGGCGACACCGTCGGGCTGGTGATCGACCTCAAGCGCGACGCGAACGCGCAGGTCGTGCTCAACCAGCTCTTCAAGCACACGCCGATGCAGACGAACTTCGCCGCGAACGTGGTCGCGCTCGTTGACGGCGTGCCGCGGCTGCTCAACCTCCGCATGGCGCTCGAGGTGTACGTCGCACATCAGATCGAGGTCGTGACGCGCCGCAGCCGGTACCGGCTCAACAAGGCCCGCGACCGCGCGCACATCCTCGAGGGGCTGCTGAGGGCGCTCGACATGATCGACGCGATCATCACGTTGATTCGCGGCTCGGAGTCGGCCGACGCGGCACGGCAGGCCCTTCAGACCACGCCGTACGAATTCAGCGAGACCCAGGCGACCCACATCCTCGATATGGCGTTGCGCCGGCTCGCCGCGCTCGAGCGGCAGAGGTTGCGCGACGAGTTCGACGAGTTGGCACAGACGATCGCGGAGCTGGAGGCGATCCTGGCCGACGAGACGACGTTGCGAGCAGTCATCAAGGAGGAGCTGACCGCGATCAAGGACAAGTACGCGGACGGCCGCCGGACCGTGATCACGACCGATCCCTGCGACCTGGCCGACCTCGATCTCATCGAGGACGAGGAGCTCGTGCTCACGCTCTCCCACCGGGGCTACGTGAAGACCGTCTCCGTGGATCAGTTCCGCACCCAGGCGCGGGGCGGCAAGGGAGTGCGCGGCGGCAACCTCCGCGAGGAGGACTGGGTCGAGCACCTCCTCAGCACGACCGCGCACTCCTACCTGTTGTTCTTCTCCAACCGCGGGCGCGTGTACCGCTTGCGGGCGCACGAGATCCCGATGAAGGATCGCACGGCGCGCGGGACGGCTCTGGTCAACCTGGTCGCGCTGCAAGGCGACGAGCACATCGAAGCGGTCATCGACACGCGCACATACGAAGACGGCGTCTACCTGTTCTTCGCAACTCGCAAGGGAATCGTCAAGAAGACTCGGATGTCGGAGTACGACTCGTCGCTGCGCAGCGGCCTCATCGCCATCAACTTGAACGAGGGCGACGAGCTGGTGCGGGTGATCCAGACGACGGGCTCCGACGACGTGTTCATGGTGTCGCGCAACGGCATGACGATCAGGTTCTCCGAAGAAGACGTGCGGCCGATGGGTCGAGCGACAGCCGGCGTGCGCGGCATGAGGCTTCGTTCCGCGAACGACGGGGTCGTCAGCTGTGATCTCGCACCCGACGACGCCGTGCTGCTGTTCGTGTCATCGAGCGGTCACGGCAAACGAACGCCGGTCGCGGCGTTCAACCGCCAGGGCCGAGGCGGCCAAGGCGTACGTGGAATGCGCGTGACCGAGGCGCGCGGCCAGGTCGTCGCCGCGTTCACCGTCGATTCGGGCAGCGAGATCCTCGTGTTCTCGTCCGCGGGCAACATCGTGCGGATGGGCGTCGACGAGATCTCGGAGCAAGGTCGGGACGCGACCGGAGTGCGGGTGGCCAGGCTCGACGAGGGCGATACGGTTGTGGCCGTGGCACCGGTGCTCGAGGCGGAGCAGGACGACGACGGGGCGGCAGCCGACGTGGCCGACGAGGGCGAAGAGAACTGAGCCGTGGCGCGCCCCAAGGCGGTGCTCGAGAGCGTTCCCGCGAAGCCCGAGCCGCGCGCGCCGAAAAAGCCACGACGCAAGCGGGTGGCGTCGCCGCGCCAGGTGTTCGAGCGGCGGTACGTGCAAACGATCCGCTCGGTCGACCTCTGGTCCGTGCTCAAAGTGGCGATCTGCTTCTACCTGAGCGCGTTGATCGTGATACTCGTCGCTGGCGTGATGCTCTGGTGGGTCGCTTCGGCGGCCGGCGTCGTTGCGAGCGTCGAGAGCTTCGTCGGAGAGCTCGTGAACAACAAGGATTTCCGACTCTTGTCCTGGGAGGTGCTGCGAGCAGCAACTCTCATCGGGCTCGTCCTCGTCTGCCTGATGACGGTGGTGACGGTGCTCGCGGCCGCGTTCTACAACCTGTTCTCCGAGCTGCTCGGCGGCATCGAGGTGACGGTCGTGGAGCAAGAGGAGTTGAGCGAGTAGCCGACGCCGGCGGCCGTGGTTTGGGCCGTCAAAGGGTTGGGTAGGTGCCGCCTCGTTCGGCGGGGTCGCACCGACCTCTTCCCGCTTTCGTAGCGCATTGCGAGGCAGCACGGAATGTCAACGCGACCGATAAGACGACGAAGCGCGCGAGCATCGGCGATGTTGGTGAGCGTTTCGCTCGTCGTTGGTTTGATGGCAACCGCCCGCGCTTCCGCGGCGCCGGCCTTTCGGGCGGTAGGCAGCGCCAAGCAGGTGTACGTCACCGGGCTCGCACCCTCCGCTCAGATGTCGCTCCTTACCCCCGCGGGACAGACCCTCAAGACCCAGAGTGCCGACTCCCTCGGCGGGTTGTTGTTTCGGGACGTTCCGCCGGCCACCGGTTACCGCGTACGCCGAGTGTCCGATGGGGTGCAATCGGGGGCGCTCACGGTGCACTCCGAACAGGCGGCGCCCTGGAATCCGGGGGTCTACAACCAGTCCATTCCCGACAACGGATACGGGTACCTCACCACCCGTGACGGGACGAAGCTCGCCATCTACGTGCACCCGCCGACGAGCCCGGCCGGCGAGCCCGGTTTACCGCCGGGCACGCCCGTTCCGAGTGGCCCCGCATTCGCGCCGCCCTACCCGACTCTGATCGAGTACTCCGGGTACGGCTACGCCAACCCGGCCGGACCGGACAACGGCATCGCCGTCCTTGCCAACCTGATGGGCTTCGCGGTCGTCGACGTGAACATGCGCGGGACCGGCTGCTCGGCCGGCGCCTTCGACTTCTTCGAGCCGCTTCAGAGCCTCGACGGGTACGACGTGGTCGAGACGATCTCCCGCCAATCGTGGGTGCGCGATCACAAGGTCGGGATGATGGGCATCTCCTACGGGGGAATCAGCCAGCTGTTCACGGCGCAGCTCCAGCCGCCGCACCTCGAGGCCATCTCACCGCTCTCGGTCCTCGACGCCACGGCGACGACGCTCTATCCGGGCGGCATCCTCAATACCGGTTTTGCGGTTGCCTGGGCGCTGCAGCGCCAGCAGGAGGCTCTACCGGCCGGACCCGACAGCGGACAGCCCTGGGCATACCAGCAGATCCAAAGTGGCGATACGACGTGCGCCGCCAACCAGGTGCTCCACGGCGAGGCGGCCGACCTGAACGCGAAGATCACGGCGAACTCTCACTATGACGCCGCGGTCGCAGATCCTCTCGACCCCGTCACCTTCGTAAACAAGATCAACGTGCCGGTGTTCATGGCCTGCCAGCTCGAGGACGAACAAACGGGGGGTCACTGCCCGGAACTGGTCCGGCACTTCACCGGGACGAGTCGGAAGTGGTTCACCTTCACCAACGGCGCGCATATCGACTCGCTCGACCCGGAGACCTACAACCGCTGGTACGACTTCCTGCAATTGTTCGTCGCCCACCAAGCGCCGATCCAGAACGTCGCGATCACCCGGGCGGCCGCGCCGGTCATCTACCAAGTGGCGATGGGCCTCCCGCAGTCCGACGTGGTCAACCTGCCGGTCGACCCGATCCAGGCGATCCCGACCTACGACGCGGCCCTCGCCGCGTTCGATCAGCTGCCACACGTCCGGGTGCTGTTCGACAACGGCGCCGGCGCCGGGCCCACTCAAACCGCGAACCCGGGGGATCCCTATCCCGGGTTCGAGAAGAGCTTCTCGTCCCTGCCCATTCCGGGCACCACCGCGCGCACCTGGTACTTCGGGCCGACCGGAGTGCTCAGCAACAACGCGCCTACGAGCGGGGCGATCAACTGGTTCAGCGCGAAGGCGAACGCCCTTCCGCTCACCGACTACGGGACCAACACCGGTACCGGCGGGTTGTGGGGCAACGCGTCGCAGTGGGATTGGAGATGGCAGCAAAATCCATCGGGTACTGCTGTCTCGTACGTCTCGGCGCCACTCATGGCGAACACCACGGTCATCGGTAGCGGCGCCGTGTACCTCTGGGTGCGATCATCGACCCCCGACGTCGATCTGCAAGCCACCATCAGCGAGGTGCGTCCCGACGGGAACGAGACGTTCGTCCAGAACGGCTGGATCCGCGCGAGCGAGCGCAAGCTCTCGACGGACTCGAACAACATGTTCAAGCGGCTGAGCACGACACTTGAGCCGATCCCCACGTTCACGGCGGCTGATGCTTCGCCCATGCCGACCGGGCAGTTCGTGAAGGTCGCCGTCCCGCTCTACTACCAGGGCCACGCGTACCGCATGGGGTCGCGCATCCGAGTGACGATCGCCGCGCCGAACGGCACCCAACCAATCTGGTCCTTCAGCCAGACGCAGCCGAACGGCAGCGGGAACGTCTCGATCGCCTTCTCCCCGTCCATGCCGTCGAGCCTCGTCCTCCCGGTCGTTTCCGGCGTGAGTGTGCCGACGCCGCTCCCGGTGTGCCCGAGCCTGCGCAACGAGCCATGCCGGCCTTACCGGGCGATCGTGAACAACACGGCCGCCGGATAAGGACCGCCACCCGACCAGCGGCCCCGCGACTACCGACGGCATCGTTGAGATCGACGCGACCGTTGCCGACGCCTTTCAGCCGGCAACGATGTGCACCGTCCACGAGCCGGTACACGGCGGTGCGTTGCTCTTCGGGTACGCGCACCCGCTGGTCGGGATCGTGAGATCGGCGCGGCCCGCGTGCCATGCACGAAACTCGCCGTTCGAGTTGTGCGCGGAGCCGTCGAGGCCGCCGATGACGCCGGGGTCGCTCGACGTCGCGCTCGACACGTCGGGGTTCGCGCCGTTGAGATGCGGAGCCACCACGACGCTGCCGACGGTCATCTGGATTGTGCTGCCCTTGTCGGTTTCACGGAGAAGCCGCAGCGAGCGCGATGGATCTCCGGGTGTTTGCGCACCCGAGTAGGTCGTGATCGCGGGGCCGAGCGGGTCGTGCGCGATGTCGACGGGTAGATCGGACGTAACGGTCGCGGCGATCAAGGGCAAGGTGACCTGGACGGCTGCGCCACACGACGCGCCGAAGGGGCGTTGCACGACAACGCCGACCGCGGCGCGCGTCGCCTCGACCGACACCGGCTTCGGGTACCCGTCGCACGGGAGGACGCTCGCCTCGACCGTTCCGCGGTAACCGCCCGGCGATCGCGAGACGAGCGTCCACGGAACCGAGATCTGCTCGACGGGCACGCTGACGGCCGCGGCGATCATTCCGCCCGGTCCCGGCTGACTCTCCGCGTACATCAAGGCGTCCGATCCGGTCTGCGCGTCGACAACGAACACGAGGTAGCCGTACTGCTCCGGTCCCGGTTTGGGGATCGACACGCCCCCCGACGGCCCGTGGAAGATCAACACGTTCTTCACGACGACCAGCCACGCAAGCCGATGCTGGTACGGCCTCGGGCGGGGAATCGACGGTTTCGTGTTCTGGTTCGTCTGGCCCATCAGGTTCGGCGCGGGATGGGCGATCAACTCCGGCGCGATCGTGACCTGCCCGTAGCCGACGGCGGCACCGCCGTAATCCGTAGCGAGGCCGAGCGGCGAGCTGGAGCCGCTCGGGTCGATGGACGCCAGCGCGGCGCATTCGGCCTGTTGCGCGGTGACGACGGGCGCGTCGCCGGCGAGCGGCGGCGACACCGAGAACTTGCCGCCGTCGAGCGAAAACGGCGCGAGTACAGGTCCGCCCTTCAACGCGCTCACGGCCGGACCTGCGAGATCGTTCGGGGTGGTGCCGGCTCCCGGTTGCGGCAGCGCCGGGAGCACGCAATCGGCGAGCGCCGGAGCTGTCGACGGCGACACCGCTACTGAAGAACCCCGACCGCCCGTCGTGAGTGTTGCGACGAGTACGCCACCGATCGCGAGCACAGCGACAACGACCGCGGCGCTGAGCACTCGGCGGCGGAGCCTCACGCGTGGTGCGCGGTCGATCGCCGCGGAGATCGTTGTCCAGGCCGCCGCCGTTTCGACCCGCGACGAAAGGGCGCGGACGCTCTCGTGGGCGCGGTCGCGTTCGTCAGATGGCTGGTCGTTCATCTTGCGTCCTCCGCAATGCGTGCCGCGCGTCGTGCAGCTGCGACTTGACCGTTCCCTCGGAGATCCCGAGCTCGAGCGCGATCGCGCCGACGGAAAGGTCGGTGAAGTAGTGCAGCATCACTACTTCGCGCTGGCGATCGGGAAGCCCTCGCACCGCATCGTGCAGATCGATCAGTACCTCGAGCTCCGGCGGCGCGGCCGGAACAGGCATGCCGGTAATCGAACGCGCGTTGCGCTTCCGCCACCTCGACGCCTTGCGCAACGCGACCAACCAGAGCCACGCGGTCGGGTCGTCGTAGTGCCGCAGCTTGGTCCAGCGGCGGACCATCTCCAGGAAGGCTTCTTGCGCGCACTCCTCGGCCGCACCAGCGTCGCGCAGCTGCGCCCCCAACACGACGACGATCCGCGCGTACTGCTCGCGGAAGATCTGCTCGACGGCAGCCCGGTCCTCCTCGGCCCTCGATCTGCTCATCTGCCGCCCAGTCGCGATCGATCATCGTGCAGGGAAACAGTCCTCAGCCCCGCGATCGGTTGGGCGCGAGGCCGGAATTCTCCGATCACGAGCGCGACTACACGTGCGAGAGGGAGTAACTGGCGATAAAGCGCCTCATAGTCGGCGTCCACTCACCCATTAGACCTATGAGCGGTGGAACCGGTTCCACGCGCGAACGGCTAGGAGCCGTTTGGCAGGAATTGAGCCGAGCCCCGCGTGGCCTTCCAGTGGATCCGCGCGGCGGTCGAGGAACTGCTCGACGACCCCAACACAGCAACCGATGTTGCCGAGTACCTGGATGCCGCGTTGAGCTTTGACCTTCCACAGCATTGGTGGGACCTCGCGAAAGCGACGGGACAGGACCGCGATCGTCCTCCCGTTCCCGCGCGAAGAACGCGCGAAGAATGGCCCTGTACGCGTTGCGAGCCGGCCTCCGTGACCCGCGGCACCGGCTCTGAACTGGGGCTATGCGTGTGGGGCTAGCAAGAATCGAACTTGCGACCTCATCCTTATCAGGGATGCGCTCTAACCGACTGAGCTATAGCCCCCGGGCAGGCGAAGCAGCGTAGCAGCGGTCCTCCGCCCGGCCGCTTGATACGACGCGGTGCTCGATACACTCCCGCGTCGTGAAGGTCTTCAAGCGCCTGCTCATCGTGCTCGGCGCCGCCGGCGCGGTGGGGATGCTCGCGCGCGTACGCGGCAAAGGCGGCGTCCCCCCCACGACGGGCGGTTGGCGTGAGCTCGAAGGTCCCGATTTTCGGTGAGCGGACGACTGCATCGAATGGTCCCGTGACGACGGCGCTCGTCGTCGGTGTCGGCGCGGTCGGTACCCGTGCCGCGCGCCAACTGATCGACACTCCGGGCGTCGACCGTCTCCTGCTCGCCGACCGAGACGAGGGCCAACTCGCCGAGGTCGCTCGAGCGTTCGGACCCGACGCGCAGGCCGTCGACTTCGCGCCGGGCGATCCCATCCCCGCGGACGTCGACGTGGTCGTCACCGCGCTGCCGGCCGGGGTCGATCATCCGGTCGTGACCGCCGCCATCGCCGCGGGCGTTCCCGTCGCATCGAGCGAGGAAGAGCACGACGCGCTCGATCAGCTGCGCGTGCTCGATCCGAACGCGCGCGGCGCCGACGTCGCGGTCGGGATCGGCTGCGGTCTCGCACCGGGCCTCGTCGACGCGCTCGCACGCCATGCCGCGTCGATGTTCGAGAAAGTCGACGAGATTCGCGTCGCCCGCACGGGTTGGGCCGGGCCGGCGAGCGTCGCGACCGTTCGCCACGAGCGCCGCGTTCCGGTGCGCACGTGGCACGACGGCACCTGGCGCGAAGATCATCCCCACGGCGACAGTCTCGTGTGGTTCCCCGAACCGATCGGAGCTCGCGACTGCCGCACCGTGACCGGCGCGACCGCCCTGCTCGTCGACGCGTTCCCCGACGTCGCGCGCATCGGTGTGCAGCTCGGAGAGCCGCCGAAGCGCGCGCGTCTGCGCCGGCGCTTCGGCGATGATGGCGAATGGGGCGCCGCGCGCGTTGAGGTGTGGGGCCGCCGCGACGGAAGCTTCGACTGCACGGTGTACGGCGTCGTCGAACGCACCGCGGTCGCGGCCGGAGCGGCGCTCGCGGTCGTCGCGGCGCGGCTGGCCGGTGCGCTCGAACCCCGGCTCGACCGGCCGGGAGTGCACGGCCTCGGCGCGCTGCTCGATCCGGTGCCGTTCCTCGCCGAGCTCGCCCAGCGTGGTGTACGGGCGGCGGCATTCGAAGGCGTGGCCGTCGCCTGAAACGCAGGCCCGCGGGTCGTTCCGACCGTTCGGGATCGTTCGCGCGTTTCACTGCCGGCGCCCGCGAAATGTGCCGATGTACAGATACCGTGTCGGGTCGGCCTTCGGAGGCCGGCCCGGGTGTGGCGGGATTCGCCGAGGATTACGGTCGGTGACGATGACGGAAGGGCCCGAGGACGAGGCGACGGCGCACACGACCGTCGGCGAGCTCGTCGACCTTGCGTCCCGCCGGCCGACGGTCATCGACGAGGTGCCGCTCTCGGTTGCGATCGGCGGTCAGGTCCTCGTGTTCGGCGGGTTGCGGCTCGTGCCGGGCGGAACCGACACCTCCCGGGAAGTTGCCCGGGCGATCGCGCACGCGGTCGAGAGGTGTCGTGGGCCGGCGGTGATCGTCTTCGCCGGCGACACGTTCGACATGCTCCGCGACGGCCGCCCCGATCCCGACGTCGCGCTCGCTGCGCATCCGCGGCTCGCGACCGCGCTCACGGCGTTCCTCGAGGCGCCGGACCGCCGGATCGTCGCGCTTGCGGGGATCCGCGACGCGGCGCTCGCGTACGACGCGCGCACGACGGAGGCCCTCCAGTCGATCGGCTGGATCGTCGCGCTCGCGTGTGTTTTGGAGATCGACACCGGCGCGGGAGTACGGGTCGTGCGCGTGGAGCCCGGACACCAGCTCGACCCGGCGACGGCGTTCCACGACCCGCGCGATCCCAATGATCACCCACTGGTCATGCACCTCGAACGCGAGGTGCTCCCGGGTTTCGCGAACGTCGGGGATGCGTCGCACAAGTGGTTGGAGGGGATCGAAGACGCCGACCCCGCCGACATGGGTGCGCTCGTGGCGTCGCGCTTCACCTATCGGAGGCTGTTCCGCCGGGCCGCGTGGCTCACCCTGCCCGTGCTCGCCTCGCTCGCCGTCTTCTTCCCGGTCGTGGTCTTCTCGAGCCGCCAGCGCGATGCGCTCTTTCACATCTTCCGGCTGCTCGCGGCGGGGTTCGCGATCGAGCTCGTCCTCCTGGCGGTCGCACTGGCGTTCGTCGTCGCGCAGCTGCACGACTCGCTCGGCTCCATCTCGTGGTTGTCGCGGGCGCTGCGCGACAACGACCTTCCTCGCGGTGTCGCGGTCGGTCTGGCGGCCGGCGGCGGAGCGGGTCTCGTTACCGGTCACTCGGGCCGGGCGGAGCTGACCGACCTCGGCGGCGGGGCCTTCTACGCGAATTGCGGGACGGCCGGGCGCACCGTCGATCGGGTCGACACGCGCGGAGGTTTACCTGCGGTGTACGCGGCGCGTCTGCGCTGCTCGTGGGTCGAGCTCGAGGCCGGGTCAGTGTTGCGGGCCCGCCTGTGGCACGGCGCACGCGATCTGCCGGAACGCACCTTGCTGGAGCGGATCGCGTCGCGCGAGCGCATGCGCGTGTGCTGGCCACCCGCCGAGGTCGCCGAGCATCCGGGCACGGTCACCTGGCCGTCCGCGGGCGACGCGACCGCGTTCCGGCGGCGGACGCGGCGAATCGCGGCGGCCGCGATCGCGTTCGCGGGGGTGCTGAACCTCGCGTCGGCGGTCACGGTTCCGATCGCCTCGCGCCTGACCGCGCTGAATCGCTTCACGCCGATCGAGGTCCCCGAGGTGGCCGCGGCGATGGTCGCGATATGCGGGATCGGGCTCATACTGCTCGCCCGCGGAGTTCGGCGCGGACAACGTCACGCGTGGCTCCTCGCCCACGCGCTGCTCCTCCTCGCAGTCGTCGGCAACGTCATCAAGGGCCTCGACATCGAAGAGGCGATCATCGCGCTGCTCGTCGTGGTCTTCCTGCTCGTCCACCGGGACGACTTCACCGCACCGGCGAACCCGTCATCGTGGCGGCGCGGTCTCGGCGCCGCATTGCTCGCGACGGCGGTCGCGATCATCGGCGGGACGACCGGCGTCGCGTTGCGGCATCCGAAGTTGGCGCTGCCGAAGATCGCCGAAGCGGTCGCCGGTCGGCTCGTCGGGTTGAAGACCGTGGCGTTGCCGGACAACATCGATCGGCTCGTATCGCCTGCGCTCCTCGCAGTGGGTGTCGCGATCGCGCTCGCGTTCTGTTGGCTGTTGTTCCGTCCGGCGGTCTCACCCCGGCTGTCGTCGTACCGCCCGCTCTCACGCGAACGGGCACGGTTCATCGTCGAGCAGTACGGCGTCGACTCGTTGTCTTACTTCGCGCTGCGAGACGACAAAGAGTGGTTCGGCTTCCGCGACACGCTCGTCGCGTACCGCGTCCACAACGGGATCGCGCTCGTCTCGCCGGATCCGATCGGCCCGGTTGGTCAACGGGCCGAGGCATGGGGGGCGTTCCGGGAGTTCGCAGACGAGCACGGATGGCCGGTCGCGGTGATGGGTGCCTGCGCCGATTGGCTTCCCGCCTACCGGGCGAGCGGGATGCACGACCTGTACATCGGGGACGAAGCGGTGGTCGACGTGAGGCGCTTCCGTCTCGACGGCAAGCAGAACAAGAGCCTGCGCCAGTCGGTGGGCCGGGTCGAGAAGGCGGGATATCGGGTCGAGTTCTTCGATCCGTCGCGGCTGGCGCCCGATATGGAGGCGAAGCTTCGCCTCCTGATGACCGACAGCCGGCGCGGCGACGTCGAACGCGGCTTCTCGATGACCCTGGGTCGCGTGTTCGAGCCCGACGATCGCGGGTTGCTCCTCGCGGTCGCGTTGGACCGCGAGGATCGTCCCGCGGGCTTCTGCCAGTACGTGCCCGCGCGGGCGATAGAGGGCTGGTCGCTCGACTTGATGCGCCGTAGCGAGGCCGGCGGCGTCCCGAACGGGATCACGGAGCTGATCGTCGCCAAGACCATCGAGCATCTTCGCCTGGAGGGTTCGGTCGGTCTCGCGCTCAACTTCGCCACGTTCCGGGCGGTCCTCGCGAGCGAGGCCGGTGACCGTCTCGTGCACCGTGCCCAGAAGTGGATCCTCGAGCGCGTCGGCGATTCGATGCAGATCGAATCGCTATGGACCTTCAACGAGAAATTCCAGCCGGATTGGCATGCCCGTTACGCGGCCTACGACTCGCCCGAGCATTTGCTCAGCGCGTCGATCGCGGTTGCGCGGGCGGAGTCGTTCATCGACCTGCCGATCATCGGGCGGTTCTTCAAGCCGGCCGACGAAGCACGGGAGCGGCCCCGCCAACTACCCGTCGACCCGGCGCCGTCCGGAAAGTCCGCGGCGAAGCCGCGGCCGCCGGCCCAGTCAGGGGTGTGACGTCAGGGATGTGACGGCTTCGGTCCCTCGCCGTCAAGCGAAAGCGGTGAGATGGTCCATTTCGCTCAAGAAATTCGCGAAATTGCCGTAGCACTCCTATGACTCCAGCGCCGCTGACCGAGATCGCGGCGTATCGCCGGCCCGACGTTCGTATTCTGTTCGCCGACGACGACCCGGGGATGCGCGCGCTCGTCGTCATCAACCTCGAGGCGGAGGGTTTCGCCGTCACGACCGCCGAGGACGGCTGCTCTGCCCTCGAGAAGGTAGAGAGAATTCGTCCCGACCTGATCGTGCTCGATGTCATGATGCCCGGCCGGGACGGCCTCGACGTGCTGCAGGAGCTGAAGAAACGCCCCGAGGTCGCCGGGATCCCGGTCGTGCTCCTCACCGCGAAGGCAACCGACGCGGACGTGTGGGACGGCTGGAAAGCCGGCGCCGACTACTACATGACCAAGCCGTTCAAGCCCGAAGACCTCGCCCAGTTCGCGCACAACATCCTCGGCACCAAATGACGGGTACACGGTCCCGCGTCTTCGGGCCCCGATCGGCACGCGTACTCGTCGCGCTGGTAGTGACGGGCGCGGGAGCACTGAGCGCGGCGCCGGCGCACGCGACGGATGCAGGCGTGCCCCGAGCCGTCATCGTTCAAGCCGCGACCACCGAGGCCGCGGCCCGTTCCGTCGAGTCCGTCGGCGGCATCGTCGACGTGTCGCTCCCGATCATCGCCGGTGTGGCCGCGCACGTCACCGCCGGCGGGATCGCGATGCTCGGCGCGAACCCGTCGCTGCACGTCACCGCTGACGCGGCGATGCGCCCGACGAGCGATTCGTTCGACGCTTCTTCGCTCGACACGCAGGTCGCGGCGATCAACCCGGGTGCAACGTGGTCACCCGACGCGGGTAGCGGCGTGGGCGTTGCGCTCGTCGACACCGGCGTCGCAGACACTCCCGACCTGCACGGTTCGCGGCTCGTCCGTTCGCCCGACTTTTCGGGTGAGGAAGACAGCGTCGATCACTACGGCCACGGCACGTTCATGGCCGGGCTCATCGCCGGCGACGGAACCGCGAGCACAGGTGCGCAAGCTCGACACTTCGGCGTCGCGCCCGGCGCGACGCTCGTATCGGTGAAGGTCGCCGAGGCTGACGGCTCGTCGACGCTCTCGCGCGTGATCGCCGGCATCGGCTGGGTCGTCGCGAATCGCGACACCTACAACATCGGCGTGCTCAACCTCTCGTTCGGGCTCGATGCGCCGCTGCCGTACGTTGTGAACCCACTCGACGCGGCATCGGAAGCCGCGTGGGCGTCGGGAATCACCGTCGTTGCGTCGGCCGGGAACAATGGCGATGAAGGCGTGACGTCGCCGGGCGATGATCCGTACGTCATCACTGTCGGTGCGACGGACACCATGGGAACCGCGGCAACGAACGACGACGCGGTTGCGACCTGGTCGGGCCGCGGGCGGGCTCATGGCCACGCCAAGCCCGACGTTGTCGCGCCCGGGGTGTCGGTCGTGTCGCTGCGTGCTCCGGGCTCCACGATCGATGTGCAACACCCCTCGGGACGTGTGGGCGATGCCTACTTCCGCGGCACCGGCACGTCGATGAGCACGGCACTCGTCTCCGGCGGGGTGGCAGTACTCCTCTCGCACCACGGCAATGCGACTCCGGACGATGTGAAAGGCGCGCTCGTCGACGGCGCGGTTCCGCTGGGCGGTCGCGCGTCTGCGCTCGACCTCGCGGCCGCCGACCAGGCCGTGGCGCGCCCCGATTGGTGGCAGCACTTCCCGGTCGCCTTCGACGGGCTGGACCGGGGACTGCGCACGGGCATGCCGTGGACCGCGAGTCGCTGGACCGACGAGACCTGGGCCGCATCGCGTTGGACGGCGTCACGGTGGACAGCGTCGCGTTGGACGGCGTCGAGATGGACCGCGTCGCGTTGGACGGCGAGCAGATGGACGGCGTCACGATGGACCGCGTCGCGTTGGACGGCGAGCAGATGGACCGCGTCGCGATGGATGTCGCAGAGCTGGGGATGAGCGCGGCCGGGCCGCGAAGCCCGGCGCGGCTCGAGCGGCGGGTTGGTGAGGTCATCGCGGTGCAGTTGCTGCTCGCGGCGAGCTTCGCCGTGCTCGCCGCG
>JAUZEM010000012.1 GCA_030839005.1 Actinomycetota bacterium
GCGCGCGCGGCAACTGTGGCGCGGATCTCGCGCTGCGTAAAACGTTTCTTGCCACGATAAGCGGGCGGGTGTGCACTTTCTGCCTGGCGAAAAGGTGCAAAACGGGCGCGACTTCAGCGTAGAGTGATCGAATTGCGCGCGTACCGTCGCCGACGAACGCAACAAAGGTCTCGGTATCGGCGCGACAAAGGTCGCGGTGCGCGGCGGATCTCCACCTGTCGAGTTCAGTGCCGCCTGAGGTCGTGCCGATTCAGATGTCGTGTTCGACCCTGAGCGTGACGGCGATGCCGGCGCCCGCCACTTCTACGTCCGGGTGCTGACCGTCGCCGCGATCGCCGCCGCGGGGTGTGTGGCTCTTTCGCCGTCGGTGACGGGCTTCTCGGCCGGCCCCGACCACGACACCGGATGCGTCGCAATCACCGACGGTTGGCACGCGGACAAGGCCGGATCGACCGCGTCGGAGATCGCGGCGATCAACGCCGCGAGTCCGACGCTACCGACGCCGGAGCAACAACGGGACCCCGCGGCAATGGCTCGGTGGCGCGCCCAGTGGCATGCCGCGCAGTCGAACCCCGCTGTGCAGAGGGCGAACGCGTACGAAGCCTGGATAAGCGGACCAGGGGCGTGTGTCCGCGAGAGCCGTCACCGGCTCATCCTTTCGGGACTCGGCCTCGGTGGGCTTGCGTTGATCCTCGGCGGCACGACGATTGCGCGCCGGACGCGAATGAACCTGCGTCACGCCCCGCAATTGTCCGCGGGAACCTGACGCAGGTCCGGTTCGGGAAGGAGTCCGTTAAACGGCTTCGAGGAGCTCCCGGGCACCGACGTCGGCCGACGGATGGCGCAGCTTCGACATCGCCCGGGCCTCGATCTGACGGATGCGCTCCCGGGTGAGACCGAAGTGCTCGGCCACTTCCTCGAGCGTGCGCTCGCCGCCACCATCGAGCCCGAAACGCAGCGTGAGGATCGTTCGCTCCCGCTCGTCGAGCACCGAAAGCACCTTCGCCACCTCGCCGGGCAGCAGGCTCGTCGCCGCGTGCTCGAACGGCGCGACCGCGTTGCGGTCCTCGACGAAGTCGCCGAGCTCGGCGTCGCCGTCGTCGCGAACGGGTTCGTCGAGGGAAACCGTATCGACCGCGTACCGGAGGACTTCGACAACCTTCTCGAGCGGCAGCTCGGCTTCGGCGGCCAGCTCGGCGAGTGTCGGCGTGCGACCGAGCGAGCCTTCGAGCTGGGCGCGGAGCTTGAGCAATGCCGTGAGCATGTCGCCCGCGTGCACGGGCAGCCGGATGACGCGCGCCGAATTGGCGATGCCGCGCTGGATCGCCTGGCGGATCCACCACGTCGCATAGGTCGAGAACTTGAAGCCCTTGCGCCAGTCGAACTTGTCGACGGCGTGGATGAGGCCGAGGTTGCCCTCCTGCACGATGTCGAGCAGCGGGAGGCCCGAGCTCTGGTACTTCTTCGCGATCGACACGACGAGCCGCAGGTTCGAGTTGACGAACTGGCGGTGCGCTTCCTCACCGTGACGGATCTCGCGCCGGAGCTGGCGCCGCTGGGTGGGAGTGAGCTTCTTCGCGGTCTCGAGCCGCTCGTGTGCGGCGGTGCCGGCTTCGATTGCCTGGGCGAGACGGCTCTCGTCGTCCTTGGTCAGGAGGTCGTGGCGACCCACGTCCTCGAGATAGAGCCGTACGAGGTCTTCGTAATCGCGGTCTTCGCGGCGGGCCTTCACGTGCTTGACGGCCATTTCTTCACTTTCGGGGTCTAAGGATCTGGGCTTCGAGCTTCGTTGACTGTTGCAATCAGTATCGGCTGCGCGACGTCTCGGGGCGAGTATCGCGCCTCGGGCACCGGGCGGGCATTTCGTGCAACGCTCGCCAACCGGGAGGTTGTTCCTCGAAGCTGGGACACGTCTGGGGGGAGTTTTGGGCCGGCGCGAGGGCGAAAGCCGGTCCCGAATCATATCCGAATCGGGCGGGGATCTCAAGCTGGAATATCGGCTCTGACCAGGCAAAATGCGACGCGAGCGGCGCTCCTCGCCCCATCCGCGCTGCCTGTTCCTTACCCGTGGCATCCAAGTTCAACCGGCACGTTCAAGCGGCGGGGGCGACGGGACCGAGCCATATCTGGATCGCCCCGTAGGCCCGCCACGGTCGCCACGCCTCGGCCCGAGCGGTTGGGTCGCCGCCGAGGGCGCGACGGAGTCCCAGGTCGGACGCGGGGAACGCGTCGCGCTCACCGCAGGCCCGCATCGCGACATAGTGCGCGGTCCAGGGTCCGAATCCGGGCAGGACCTGGAGCGCTGCGAGGGTGTGGTCGAGGTCTCGGGCCCGGTGCAACTCGAGATCACCGGTCGCGACCGAGGCCGCGAACGCGTTGACGGCACGAGCTCGCGCTCGGGTCAGCCCGACGTCGGTGAGGTCGGCGCGGGCCAGGGTGGCGGCGTCGGGGAAGAGGTGGGTGAGACCGAGCGCTCCGACGCCGGGTACGGCGCGTCCGTGGCGCTCGACGAGGCGGCCGGCCAGCTTGGTCGCGGCGCCCACCGATACCTGCTGGCCGAGGACGGCTCGCACGCTCACTTCGAACGGGTCGATCGCGCCCGGAACCCGGACGCCGCGTCGGGCGCGCACCATTGGCCGGAGCGTCCGATCACGCGCGAGCGCAGTGTCGATCACGGTCGGATCGGCGTCGAGGTCGAAGAGCCGGCGGACGCTCGCGAGGAGGTGGACGAGACCGTCGAAGGCGGGGAGGTGGACCCGCAACCGCAGTGCGGACCGCTCCGGCTCGTCCCAGACCTCGATGACGCCGGGGGCGTCGCCGAGCTCGATCGTCCGCCGGTAGATGCCGCGTTCGAGGTCGATCGTCTCCGCGCCGGGGATCGCGCGCGGCGCGAGGAAGGAGAGCATTGCGGCCCAGGCGAGCGGCGGGCGGTAGGGAACGCGCAGCTCGAGGCCGCCGTCGGCCACCAATCGATCCGGTACGCGCCGGCGCGCCCGCAGCTCTTGCGGGGTGAACCGGAAGACCTCCTTCATCACCCGGTTGAATTGACGGACACTGTTGAACCCCGCCGCGGTGCTGACGTGCGCGTGGGGGAGATCGGTGTCGTCGAGCAGGCGCCGCGCGAAATGGGCCCGCCGGCTGCGTGCGACCTCGGCCGGTGTCGCGCCCACGTGGACGTCGAAGAGGCGGCGGAGGTGGCGGGCGCTCACGCCGAGCCGCGCCGCGAGCGAGTCCTCGGTTGCGTCGTCGAGCGCACCGTCGGCGATCGCGCGCAGCGCCCGGCACACGAGCTCCGGCGCCTCCACCCATCCGGGCGCAGGCTCGCGGTCGGGCCGGCAACGCAGGCATGGGCGGAAGCCCGCGGCTTCGGCCGCGGCCGCGGATGTGTAGGGCCGCGTGTTGCGCGGCAGCGGCGCACCACTGCACCCCGGCCGGCAATAGATGCCGGTGGTGACGACTCCGGTGAAGGTGTCCACGCCCCAGTTCTATGTCATCACGATGGACGGATCCGGACACAGGTCGGGCCTGTCCGGATCCGGCGAGCCCAATCGGCGTACAACGTAGGCATGACGATTGATCTCGTAGTGGTGGAGTTCGCACTCGGCTCGTTCCGCGCAACGGTCGACGATGGTGTGGTGCGCGGCGCGACCTTCGATCCGACGCCGCAACCGGTGCGCCGCGACCGGTTCGGTGTGCATGATGCGTTGGAGGCGTACTTCGCGGGCGACGTCGGCGCGATCGACACGGTGGCGGTCGAGACGCGTGGTACGCCGTTCCAGCAGGAGGTATGGCGCCGGCTGCGCGAGATTCCGGTCGGCTCCACGATCTCGTACGGCGAGCTGGCGCGGCGCGTCGGAAGGCCGAACGCCCAACGCGCGGTGGGGATGGCGAACGCCGCGAACCCCGTCGCGTTGATCGTGCCGTGCCACCGTGTGATTCGCACCGGCGGAGCGCTCGGCGGCTACGCGTTCGGCCTCGACTACAAGCGGTGGCTCCTCGCGCACGAGGCGGCGAAGCGGCCGCTACTCCATTGGGACGCGCGGCACGATGGCGTCACCCACGCGGTCGAAGATCTCGTCGAGGCTGTGACCGGTGATCGTCAGCCCGTGATTGCGTAGGCCGACCACAGCTCGGGTGGGGTCGGGCGCCCGGCGGACGAGATCGGCGACCGACGCCGCGAGCTGCAATGTGCCGCAGGGGAAGTTGACCTCGGTCGACATGGTTCCCTCGATCCAGCCGTGCACGTGCAGGATCGCGCCGACGTC
>JAUZEM010000049.1 GCA_030839005.1 Actinomycetota bacterium
AACAAGCATCTCGGGCTCGGCATCACCGCGGAGCAGCGATTCCGCTTCGTGGCGCTGATGAGCCACGCCGCGGATGACGCTCATATGCCCGGCGATCCCGAGTTTCGCTCGGCCTTGGTCGCGTACCTCGAATGGGGCACGAGGCTCGCGTTCGGAAACTCGCAGCATGGCGCCGCGGTTGTCGAGCATGCGCCGGTACCTCGATGGGGTTGGGGTGAGGCGCCGCCGTATCAACCATAGGTACTTGGAGCGGCTTACGCGCGGGACGCGCGGCCCATGAGCGGATGTGGCGTCGGTCGTCGTGAGGATCCGTGGAGCAGCCCGAAGACGCGCGGGCTCGGCCGATGCCGTCGAGTGGGCCGCTGGGCGCGAGCGGAAGCGACGAGCCGGCGGAGTGCGGCCTCGTCGAGCCTATTGTCGATCTGGGCACGCGCCAGCTGAAGAAGAATCTGAGGATGCACAGCCCCTCCCGGTGCGATACACGAACGCGCGCGACAGCACGCGCGATGGCTGCGCTTTACAGCTGACCGATCGACCAGTAGCCGGCCACGACGAGGCGGATTCCTAGGCTCCCGTCTGGTTCCCCTCGGAGCGGGCGGTGGCTTCCGTGAGCGCGTTCTGGTTGCCGTCGGACCAACTCGCGTGCTGGGTCAGGCGCTCGATGCGCCAGCCGTCCGATGTGCGGAGCATGTGGTTCGTGTACGAGCCGCGTAGCAGGAAGAAGTCGCCACTTTCGGAGCCCTCGAGGTAGTGCTGCGCATACATGTACGAGTAGCAGATCGCCCGGTCGGGATCGTGTTCGTCGAACTCGATGACATGGTTGGGGCTGAGATGCTGAGTCGCGGTGAAGCCGCTGAGCGGAACACGGACCAAGGCGACCAGGTCGTCGCGGGCGAAGTCCGCCGCCGGCACGCCGGACTCGGAGAAATCGGCGTACACGGGATCGGTGAAGCAGTCGGCGAACATCTCCCAATCGGCTCGGTCGACTCCCATCGCGTACTTGATGACTCGCTCGCTGATGAGCGCGCGGTCTTCGAGCCGGCGAATTCGCGATTCGAGATCCGAGGTCATGGGCGTCCTTCTCGAGCTTCGAGTCGTGTTACTTCCGACATGTCGATTCGCACGACGAGGTGAAGTCCCGCGCCGGCGCGCACCCGCCGCGCGGAGTACCGCACAGTTGGGATACTCGCTGCGCCGTAGTCTCGCGTGCGATGGAGCATGAACGTTGCAATGCGTGCGGCTTCAACGGTGCCGATTACGACAACGCCTCGTTGCTCGACGCGTTGCGGACTCTCGGGCACCGTTGGCGAACCGTGCTCTCCGGGACCGGCCCCGAACTCCATCAGCGACCGAAGCCCCCGGTGTGGTCGGCGATCGAATATGCGGCGCATAGTAGAGACGTCACTGCGTTGCACGTGTTCGGGCTCGAGCAGGCGCTGAGGCTCGACGAGCCGTCGTACCCGGCGATCGCCGATGATTTGGCCGAGTCGGTGGTGGCGAGCTACCGCGACGCCGATCCCGGTCGTGTCCTCGACGATCTGGATCAACAGGCGACGCGCCTCGCTCAACTCGCCGAGGATGCCGGGCACGATCGCTGGTCGCGTGGTCTGACCATCGGCGGAGACCGAAGCGACGTACGCCGCCTGCTCGAACACGCCTTGCACGACTCGTTGCATCACGTCGACGACGTCGAACGTGGGCTCGCCCGTCTACGCGGATAGCGCCGATGCCGCAAAGTTCGTCCGATTCGCGAGGACGCCTGCAGGGGTGACAGTTCGGGTGGGACGCGTCGGCCGGCAGGTGGCCGGAACCTGACGCAAAGGACTCCCGGTCTGCACGGCGGGATCGCGGCTTGACCGTTACCGACGGTAACGTTACCGTAGGTAACGCTATCCCGTATCAGGAGCAGGACCGATATGGTGACGATGATCCCCGCCGACCGGATCGAGCAGCTGAACGCGGCCTCGGCCCGCCGTCCGATCGACCCCGACGTGATGCTGCCGGGAGGGCTCGGGGACGGCCAGGTCCTTCCCGAGGAGCTGCTGAGTGTCGCGGGCCTCGACCTCGAACTGACGCGCGACCAATGGGCGCGACTGTCGCGTGAGGAGCTGGCCTCGATCACCGAGGCCGGCATCCATTTCGAGGCGGTGCTCACGGCCGGTTTCGCCCTGCTCATCGCGCGTGAACGTGAGCTGCGGGCGCCCTTCGTTACCTACCTCCTGCACGAGATCGGCGAGGAGAGTCGCCATTCTCGTTTGTTCGTGCGGCTGCTCGACGAGCTCGCGCCCGAGGCCCAGAACCCGTTCGCCCGAGGATTGCTCGGCTTCCTCGCCGACCGCGGGGTGCGCGCGATGGTGGGCTTCCCCGCGCTGCTCTACGTGCTCGTCCTCGGCGGCGAAGAGATACCCGACCTCCTCCAAAAGCGTGCCGGGGAGCATCCCGACACTGACCCGTTCCTTCGGGAGGTCAACCAGTACCACCGCCAGGAGGAGGCCCGGCACCTGTCCTTCGCGCGCACGATGTTGCCTGCGGTGTGGCGTCGAGCCAGTCCCATCGACCGGTGCGCGGTTCGCTTCGTCGCCCCTTGCGTCATCCGCGGGATGTTCGATCTGCTCGTGCACCCCGGGGTGTACGCGACGGTTGGCCTGCCCGGTTGGGCGACGTGGTGGAACGTGCGGCGCGCGCCGAAACGGATCGAGCTCCGACACCGCGCGACGCGGCCGGTGCTCGGCGCGCTGCTCGCGGCGGGTGTTTTCCGTCGCGGTGACGTACCGCGCTTGTGGCGAGGACTGTGCGGCGTCGACGCGGTCGGCGGCGCGACCGACCAGGCGTGAGACTCCCGGCCGCCTGGGCGATACGTTGATCGCGGTGCCTCGGATCGAAGCTTCCGCCCGCCGGGCGTCGGCCAAGCGTGCCGCCCGGCGCGAGCAGCTCATTGAAGCCGCGCTCGCCGCCATTCGACGCGACGGGCCGGGCGTTTCGATGCAGGCGATCGCCGCCGAAGCGGGCGTCACCAAACCCATTCTGTATCGCCACTTCGGCGATCGCGGTGGCCTCGTTGCCGAGCTCGCCGCCCGGTTCACCAAAAACCTCATGGCGCGCCTCCGCCACGCGCTCACGCACCACAGCGATCCGCGAATTGTTGTCACCGCCACGATCAACACGTACATCCAGGCGATCGAAGAGGACCCGAACGTGTACCGGTTCCTCGTGCATCGTGCGCTCGCGGACGACCAACAGGCCGGTCGCCGCCTCCTCGACCTCGTCGAACAGATCAGCCGCGAGGTCGCGGTCGTGATCGGCGAGCAGCTCCGCGCCGCGGGCGCCGATTCGGGCGCGGCCGAACCTTGGGCGTTCGGGATCGTCGGCCTCGTCCACGCGGCGGGCAACTGGTGGCTCACCACCGGCACAATGTCGAGGGAACGTCTCGTCGAATACATCGTGCGCCTCGTGTGGGACGGCATCGCGACCAGCGGGCTGGCGCCCCCCGGCACCGCCGGCTCGGTCGCAGTACCCCGGAACCCAGTCGCACGGATCGCGCCCGCCGCGCAGCCAAATTCCCTGACGCCCTAGGTGTGTTGCCCATCCACGTTGGTGACGTTGGGTGAGGGTCCGCCAATGAAATGAGCCTCCGAGGGATCGTGTGGTTGTTCAACGACTACACGAACCCTCAGGAGGCTCTCGTGCACGGTAACGCTCCGATGACCCCGCGCGGCCGCATGATCATGATCGAGCGGATCGCGGCTGGTCGGCCGATCGCGCATGTCGCGGCCGAGATGGGTTTGGCTCGCAAGACGGCGGATAAGTGGTGGCGGCGCTGGCTCGCCGAGGGCGAAGCCGGGCTTGAGGATCGCTCGAGTCGGCCGCACCGGTGTCCGCACCAAACCAGCGCCGCTCGGGAACGCCGGATCGTACGGTTGCGTCAGACGCGCAAGCTTGGCCCGGCCCGGATCGCGAGCATCGTGGGGATGCCGGCTTCGACTGTGCATCGGGTGTTGCGTCGTCATGGTCTGAACCGGCTCGCATGGATGGACCGACCCACCGGGCAGGTGATCCGCCGTATTCACACCGATCGGCCCGGTGAGCTCGTGCACATCGACGTCAAGAAACTCGGGCGGATCCCACCCGGTGGCGGCTGGCGGATGCGGGGCCGCGACAACGCCGAGCACAACAGCAAGAACCGCGTCGGTTACGACTTCGTGCACTCTGCGGTCGACGCGCACAGCCGACTCGCATTCAGCGAGATCCTCGCGAACGAAAAAGGCCCGACGTGCGCCGGGTTCTGGGAACGCGCCGAACAGTTCTTCGCTGAGCATGCGATCTCGGTCGAAGCGGTCCTCACGGACAACGCGAAGAACTACCTCGGCAAAGACTTCACCGCCGCGCTCGGCAGGATCGAACACCGACGGATCCGAAGTCGCCACCCCCAGACCAACGGCAAAGTCGAACGCTTCAACCGGACCCTGCTCGACGAGTGGGCCTACGTCCGCCTCTACACCTCAAATGGCCAACGCGCCCGCGCACTTGACCGCTTCCTTCACACCTACAACCATCACCGCGGCCACACCGCCCTCGGAGGCTCCCCACCCATCACCCGCGCAACCAACCTCGCTGGGCAACACAGCTAG
>JAUZEM010000056.1 GCA_030839005.1 Actinomycetota bacterium
TCGGCGCGCGCGACGTGCACGATGACGGGATGATCAACCGGGCGCTCCTTGACCGCGAACAGGCGACGCAGCGCGCGCGGGTTCGTCGCGTCGGCACCCAGCCCGTAGACCGTCTCGGTAGGGAACGCAACCAGGCCGCCGGACCGCAACACGTCGGCCGCGTGCGCGATGTCGTTCACCAGTAATTGATACGCGACGCGCGCTCGACGACCTCGTCGATCGGATCGGTCCACGCGCCCGACGACAGGTACTTCCATCCGCCGTCGGGAAGCAGGGTCACGATCGTCCCCCGCTCCATCTGCTGCGCGGCCTTCATCGCACCCGCCACCGCGGCGCCCGACGAGATACCCGCGAACACCCCGCACTCGTTCAGTAGTCGCCGCGTCCCCTCGATCGAATCTCGCGGGCGAACGATGAGCTTTCTATCGAGCACTTCGGGATCGAAGATCGGCGGGACGAAACCGTCCTCGAGATTGCGCAATCCCTGCACGAGCTCGCCCGCGGGCGGCTCGACCGCCACGACCTTGACGCCGGGCTTGTGTTCCTTCAGGTAGCGGCCGACGCCCATCAAGGTCCCACTCGTTCCCAGGCCGGCGACGAACACGTCGATCTCCGGGCAATCGCGAAGGATCTCGGGACCGGTGGCTTCGTAGTGCGCCAGGGGGTTTGCGGGATTGCCGTACTGGAACAGGAACACGTACCGATCGGGATCGTCCGCATGGATCTTCTCCGCCATGCGGATCGCGCCGTTACTGCCCTCGGCTCCCGGCGAACGCGTGACCTCGGCGCCGAAGATCTCGAGCAGCTGGCGGCGTTCGAGGGAGACGTTCTCGGGCAGGATGACGCGCAGCTTGTAGCCCCGCAGTCTCGCGACGAGCGCGAGACCGATGCCGGTGTTGCCCGACGACGGCTCGAGGATGGTCGCGCCCGGTCGCATCGCGCCGTCGCGTTCGGCCAGCTCGATCATCTTCAACGCGATCCGGTCTTTCGACGAGCCGCCCGGATTCTGACCTTCGAGCTTCGCCCAGATACGGACATCGGGGTTGGGGGAAAGCTGATGCACGCCGACGAGCGGCGTGTCTCCGATCAACCCGAGGATGTTGTCGTGCTTCACACGCCCCCGGCGACCGCAGGCAGGATCGAGAGCACGTCGCCGTCGCCCAACTTGGTATCGAGGCCGTCGAGGTAGCGGATGTCGTCGTCGTCCTTGTAGACGTTCACGAACTTGTGCAGGCTCCCCGAATCGTCGAGCAGGTTGCCGCGCAGGCCGGGATAGCGAGCGACCAGCGCGTTGAAGGCCTCACCGACGGTCGCGCCGTCCATCGAGACGGTGGCCTGGCCATCGGCCTGGGCCCGCAACACGGTGGGCAGCTTGATCTCGACGGCCATTCCGGCAGGATACAACCCGACTCTGGAGGTCGGGATTGCGATCCGCCAGTCAGCCCCGTTCGAGCGTCACCGCGAGCTCGGCGATCCCCTCGCCGCGGATGCGGTACGCCCGGAGCACCGGCGCCTGGTCGCGCAACGACACGATCACGTACATCCACGCCGGATCGACCGACTGGCGCACGTCCGTGGGTGAGGGATAGGCGTCGGTGTGGGTGTGGGAATGCCACACACCGATGATCTCGTCGCCGCGTGCCTCGGCCGCGCGCATCGCGCCCAGCATGTCGCGTGGATCGACGGTATACGTCACGGCCGACGCGTCGACATTGCGGCACGGTCGCGCTTCGGACACCGCGCCCGTCGGTTCGCCGTTCCCGCCGAGCGGACCGACGAGCAGACCGCACGCCTCGTCGGGCAAGTCGTCGTAGCAGTGGCCGACGATCGTCGCGTACTGCGACTCGGTGAGCCGCAGTGTCGGTTGTGCGAACTCCGACGTCATCCCTGCAGCGCCCGCCACACCCGCTCGGCCGTGCACGGCATGTCGATGTGCCGGATGCCGAGGTGCGACAGCGCGTCGATGATCGCGTTGTGGACGGCGGGCGTGGATCCGAGCGTCGCCGACTCCCCGATTCCCTTGGCCCCGAGCGGATTCAACGGAGAAGGCGTCACCGTGTTGTAGGTCTCGTACGACGGCAGCTCGGCAGCCGAGGGCATCGCGTAGTCCATCAGGTTCGCGGTGATCGGGTTGCCGTCTTCGTCGTACTGCACCTCCTCCCACAACGCCTGCGCGACGCCCTGCGCGATCCCGCCGTGTTGTTGACCGGCGACGATCATCGGATTGATGATCGTGCCGCAGTCGTCGACCGCGATGTGACGCACGAGCTCCACGCGACCCGTCTCCGAGTCGATCTCGACGACCGCGACGTGCGACCCGAACGGGAACGACGATCCACCGGCCTGGAAGTCGAGCTCGTGCTGCAGGCGCTCGGCGACACCTTCCGGTCGCTTCTTCGGATCCTTGGCCGCGGCCGCGAGATCGGCCCACGCCAACCGGCTCGCGGGCACACCCGCAACCTCGAGCCCTCCGTCGCCGAGGACGATGTCGTCGGGATTCGCCTCGAGCAGGTGCGCGGCGAGCCGCTTCGCCTGCGCGAGGACCTCCTGGCTCGCGACGAGCAGCGCGCTGCCCCCGATCTGGCCGGAGCGCGATCCCCCGGTACCGCCGCCGCGCGGCACCTCGTCGGTGTCGGAGTGCAGCACCCGGACGTTCTCGAACGGCACGCCCAGCGTGTCGGCGACGATCTGCGAAAAGGCGGTCTCGTGGCCTTGGCCGTGCGCGCTCGTGCCGACGCGCGCCGTGACCGTGCCGTCGTCCTCGATCTCGACCGACCCGAACTCCTTGCTGAGCACCATCGGCGCGCTGATCTCGAGGTACGACGCGAGCCCGACACCCATCAGCATGCGATCACCACGATCACGGCGCGCCTTCTGCTCGGCGCGCAACGCGTCGTAGCCGGCGTGCTCGAGCACGGCGTCGAGCGCCTTGTCGTACTCGCCGGTGTCGTAGGTCGCTCCGAGCCCGGTGTTCGGCATGTACGGGAAGGCCTCGGGCGGGATGAAGTTCCTGCGGCGGATCTCCACGGGATCGATGCCGAGCTCGTCGGCCGCGATATCGAGGGTGCGCTCCATCATGTGGATCGCCTCGGGCCGGCCCGCGCCGCGGTATGCCGCGACCGGCGTCGTGTTGGTGATGACCGCCTGCCAGTTGAACTCGACCTTGGGCACCACGTACACGTTCGCCGCCATCATCTGCGTGAAGAACGGGAGGAACGAGCCGATGGCGGCGTACGCGCCCGCTTCGGCGTTCGTGAAGACGCGCAGGCCCGTAATGGTGCCGTCGCGCTTGAGACCGAGCTCGACGTCGTGCACCATGCCGCGGCCGTGCCACATCGCGACCATGTTCTCGGAGCGGGTCTCCGTCCATTTCACGGGCCGTCCGAGGGAGAGCGCGGCCTTGGCGACAAGGAGGTGCTCGACGATCATGCCCTGCTTCGCCCCGAACCCGCCGCCGACGGCCGCGTTGCGCGCCCGGATCACCGCGGGGTCGAGTCCGAGCAGCATCGCGATCTCGTCCCGGACGCCGTGCGGTCCCTGCGAAGCGACCCAGATCGACAGACCGCCGGCCGGGTCGCCGGGAACCGCCACGATGCCGCCCGGCTCCATCGGTACCGGCGCGACGCGCTGGTTGACGATGCGTTGGCGGACGACCACGTCGGCATCGTCGAGAACCCCCTCGACCGGGCCGGTGCCCATCGCGTTGGCGACGTTCGAGCCTTGCGCCTCGTGGACGACCGGCGCGCCGTCGGCGAGCGCGGCGGCGACGGTGGCGAGCGCCGGCAGCTCGTCGTAGTCGACGATCACGGTCTCGGCCGCGTCCATGGCGTGGCCCTTGGTGTCGGCGACGACCATCGCGACGATGTCACCGACGAAGCGGACCTTCTCGTGGGCGAGCGGTGGCCGGTTCATCGTCGTCGGCAGCATGATGAAGCCGTGGACGGTGGGCAGATCGAGATCAGCCGCGGTGTACACCGCGACGACACCGGGCATGTCCTTCGCGTCGCCCGTGTCGATCGACGCGACGTTCGCGTGCGCGACGGTCGATCGCACGAACGCGGTGTGCAGCAGCCCGGCGACGTCGAGGTCGTCGTAGTACTTCGTCGTGCCCTCCAGAATCCCCGGGTCCTCCTTGCGAAGTACCGGGTTGCCCAGTATCGAGCCCGACGTCGGCATTGCACTCCTCCTGCGCGGCGAGAACCGGCCGCAGACTAGCGGTGAGAGAATGCAGCCGTGCGAGCCGTGCGCAACTCCGAAACCGGAATCCGCGTGGTCGACGTACCCGTCCCCGATCGTTCCGGTACGCGCGTGCGCGTCCGCAGCGCGGGAATCTGCGGGTCCGACCTCGAGATGGTCCGAACGGGGCTGGCCTCCGGAACCCTCGGTCATGAGATCGCGGGTGTGCTCGACGACGGCACCGAGGTCGCCGTTCATCCGTTCGTGCCGTGCGGCGCGTGCGCGCAATGCCGGAACGGTCGGCCCCACCTCTGTCGCGAGACGACGGCGACCATGCTCGGCGTGTTCACCGACGGCGGCATGGCGGACGAGGTCGTTGTTCCCGAGTCGTGCACGGTTCGCCTGCCGCGTGCGGTCGGTGCCGCCGACGCCTCGATCGTCGAACCGCTCGCCGTCGCGCTCCACGCGTGCAATCGCGCCGGTATCGATGCCGGTATGCGCGTCGGCGTCATCGGAGCCGGAACGATCGGTTTGCTGTGCGGCGCGGTCGCCCGCCATCGCGGCGCCGAGGTCGCGATCGTTGCCCGACACGACGCGCAGCGA
>JAUZEM010000271.1 GCA_030839005.1 Actinomycetota bacterium
GACTGACGCCGTTCGTGCCGCACATGCCGTGCAACTCGCTCTGCTTGCCGAGCCCTGGTCCTCCGACGCTCCCCTGGCGGTGCGCTTCGCGGTCCACACCGGCGAGGCGATCGAGCACGACGACGACTATTTCGGACCAGCCGTCAATCGGGTCGCCCGGCTGCGTGGGATCGCCGGCGGCGGCCAGGTGTTAGTGAGTGGCGCCACCGCGCCGCTCGTCGCGGATCAGCTCCCACACGGCGCTCGACTCGTTGAGCTCGGGTCAGTCACCTTGCGCGATCTGGCTCGGCCTGAGGCAGTCTGGGCGCTGGTCGGCGAGGGCCTGCCGGACGTCCGCCCACTCGCAACGGGGCCGTGGGCATCGTCTTCTCTGCGCTACGGCATCCTGGGACCGCTCGCGGCGTGGGATCGGGGCGGCGAGCCCGTGCGCCTGCCGAGCGAGCAACAGCGCGTGCTGCTCGCCGTCCTCGTCGTCAACGCCAACAAAACGGTGTCGGCCGACCGTCTCATCGAGGAGTTGTGGGGCGATCAGCTCCCAACCGATCCGCGCGTTGCGCTGCGCACACAGATCTCACGATTGCGGAAGCGGCTCGACGATGGCGCCTTGGCAACTGAGGACGCCGGCTACCGGCTGCACACAGAACCCGGCGCGTGCGACGCGGGCCGATTCGAGGCGTTGCTGGCCGACGGCCTCGTCGGCGACGCACTCGCGCTCTGGCGGGGTCCCGCGTTGGGCGAGTTCGCCGAGCGTCCGTTTGCGCGCGCGGAGGCCATGCGTCTTGACGCGCTGCGGCTGGCCGCCCGCGAGACGCGCGCCGAGCTGCTCCTCGAACTCAACCGTCCCGCCGCCGCCATCGCTGACCTCGAGGCGGTGCTCATCGAAGCGCCTGAGCGCGAGCACGCACGCGGTCTCCTCATGCGCGCGCTCTACATGACCGGTCGTCAGACCGACGCGTTGCGCGTGTACCAGGAGTGGCGGAGGCACCTCGCCGACGATCTCGGGCTCGATCCGGCGCCGGAGCTGCAGCACCTCGAGCACCGGATCCTCAACCACGACCTGGTCGGCCCGGCCGACACGGGGATCGCCTGGCATTCACTGCCCCGGCCCGTCAGCACTTTCGTCGGGCGGGACACCGAGGTGACCACCGTCGCCGCGGCTCTGGGCGAGCACCGCGTCGTTGTGCTGTGCGGCCCAGGCGGCGTGGGCAAGACGAGGCTCGCCATCGAAGCGGCAGGCACCGTTGCCGATCGCTACCCGAACGGCATCGCATTCTGTGACCTCGCGTCGGTCGCGCGCGACGCCGACGTCGTTCGGGTCGTCGCCGCCGCCGTCGGCCTCGAGGAGCGAAGCGCCCGCCGCCTCGACGACCAACTGGTGACGTACCTCGAGCACCGCCACTGTCTGTTGGTCATCGACAACTGCGAGCACGTGATCAACGCGGCCGCCCAGATCGTTGATCGTGTTGTGCGGCACACCGCGGCGGTGACGATCCTGGCCACGACGCGGGAGCCGCTGGCGGTGGCTGGCGAACAGCTGGTAACCGTCGCGCCGCTGGCCACCGAAGGCAACGCTGCGTCGGCGCTGCGTCTGTTCGTCGATCGCGCTCGCGCCGTACTTCCCGACTTCGACGCCGCCGGAGATCGCGAGCAGGCCATCCAGGACATATGTCGCCAGCTCGACGGACTCCCTCTGGCCATCGAGCTGGCCGCCGCGCGCGTGCGGAGCATGACGCTCCGTGACTTGGCCGGCGGTCTGGACCGCCGCTTCCAGCTTCTGGTCGGCGCCCGCCGAGCCGACGAGCGCCACCGGTCGTTGCGCGCCGTCCTCGATTGGTCCTACGACCTCCTGTCGGCCGACGAAGGGTCTGTGTTCGACCAACTCTCGGTGTTCGCGTCGGGTTTCGATCTCGACGCTGCCCGCGCTGTGGTCGGCGACGACTTTTCGTCCGACGAGGCCACCGAGGCCGTGCTGCGCCTGGTCGACTGTTCTCTCGTGGTGGTCCGTCACGGCGACGGGGCGATGCAGTACGCGCTCCTCGACTCGATGCGCAGCTACGGCGCCGAGCGACTCCGCGATCGCGCCGGGCTCGACGCGGCTCGGGGTCGCCACGCGGTGTGGGCGCTGGGGCTGGCCGAGGACGCGGCCAACGGGCTGGCCAGTCCGAACGAAAACGAGTGGGCGTCGCGGGTCGGCCGCCACTTCGCCGAGATGCGCGCCGCGCACGAGTGGCTGGTCGGACGCGACCCGCCCGCCGCGTTGCATCTCGTCGCGGCGCTGCGCCCGTACGCGTTGTGGCGGCGGGCCGTCGAGATCGGTCGCTGGGCCGAGGTGTCGGCGTCGGTAGCGGCCGGCGGAGACGCCGAGGCGCTCCCTGCCGCGCTGCTGTGCGCGTTCACCGGCGCGTGGCAACGCGGCGACTACGCGGCGGCTTGGGAGTTGGCCCGCACCGCGGTGCAAGCAGTGGCGCCCCGCGCCCCCGAGGAAGTCCGGTACGTCGTCGACGTGCAAGCGGACGTCGCCTTCATCGGCGGTGACGTAGCCACCGCCGTCCGTTTGCACCGACGGGCCGCCGAGCTGGCTATCGCTGCTGGAGACTTGCTACAGGCGATGTGGACGCTGGGCAGCGTGAGTCACGCGCTGACCTACGGGGCCGAGCTGGAGGAGTCGCGCCGGGTGGCGGAGCAAAGCGCGGTTCTGGCCGCCGAGTGCGGCAGTCCTACAGCCGCGGCCATGCAGGATTGGGTAGTCGGGGAGCTGCTCGCGTCCACCGACCCGGCCGCCGCCCAGTCGCACCTCGAGCGGGCCATCCGGACGGCCACATCAGTTGGCAGTCGCCAGGTAGCCGTCGAGGCCGAGTTCGGCCTCGCCATCGTCAAAGCACGGCAGGGCGACGTCGACGGCGCTCTGGCCGACTGCCACGCGCTGCTCGCCGACAGCCACGCGACAAGGACGGGCGTCCTGCCTCGCGACCTCGTGCGCGTCATCGAGGTGTTGACGCTCGTCGGCGCCTACCGGGAGGCCGCGCTGCTATACGGCGCGGCGATGTCGCCGCGTCGCAGCGCGGGCCGCTTTCCGGTATCGGAGGCCGCGCTGCTCGAGGCCGCCTCCAGGCTGCGATCGGAGTTGGGCGATGCCGAGGTCGGCCGGCTGGCGCTTGCGGGTGCCGACCTCGATGAGGCCGAGGTCGTGGGAGTGGCGGTCGATGCGGTCCGCGAGGTGACACGCAACTGACATGCCGGTCTCGCATGATCCGGGCATGACCACATTGCTGAAGCCAGGCGACGCCGGCTACGACGACGCGCGACGCATCCACAACGGAATGATCGACAAGCACCCCGCGGTCATCGCTCGCTGCACGTCGACGGCGGATGTTGTCGACGCCGTCCGCCTGGGCCGTGAGGCGGGCGGCGAGGTGGCCGTGCGGGGCGGCGGCCACAACGTGGCCGGCAAGGCCGTCACCGAGGGCGGTGTGATGATCGACCTGGCGCCGATGCGCGACATCATTGTCGACCCGGCGACGCGCACGGTTCGTGCTCAGCCCGGCGTGACGTGGGCCGAATTCAACGACGCCGCCGCCGCCCACGGGCTCGCGACTACCGGCGGCCAGGTGTCGAGCACCGGCATCGCCGGCCTCACCCTCGGCGGCGGTTTCGGGTGGCTCATGGGCAAGCACGGGCTGGCCATCGACAACCTCGTCTCGGCCGACGTCGTCACCGCGGCCGGCGACGTCCTCACCGCCAGCGACACCGGCAACGAAGATCTGTTCTGGGCCATTCGCGGTGGCGGTGGCAACTTCGGCATAGCTACTTCGCTCGAGTTCCGCGTCCACCCGCTCGACACTGTCCTCGGCGGGATCCTGGCCCACCCCCTGGCCGCCGGGGCCGGCGTCATCGACGCCTTTCGCCGGTTCACCGCCGACGCGCCCGACGACCTCGGCATCGCCTGCGGGCTCGTGCACGCGCCCGACGGATCCGGCAACAAGATCATCGCCCTCCCGCTGTGTCACGCCGGCGACGACCCCCAGCGGGCCGGGGCCGATATCAAGGCCTTGCGCGACTTCGGCCCGCCCGTCCTCGACGCGGTCGAGGTGATGCCCTACCCCGTGGTCAACACCTTGCTCGATGGCGGCTTCCCGAAGGGCGCGCTCAACTACTGGAAGTCGGCGTTTCTCACCGACCTGTCCGACGATGTCATCGCCACCGTCCTGGACGCGTACGCACAGGTGCCGTCGCCCATGAGCGCCATCATCATCGAGCACCTCCACGGCCAGGCCACCCGCGTGGCGCCGACTGCCACCGCGTATCCGTGGCGTGGGACGGGCTACAGCGTTCTCGTCATCGCGCAGTGGGCCGACCCGGCCGACACCCAGACCAACGTCGCCTGGGCCCAGGCCCTGATGCAGCAGTTGCGGCCGCACCTATCCGAGCGCCGGTACATGAATTACATGTCCGCCGATGACGCCGGGTTCGTGCGGGAAGCCTACGGTCCGAACTATCACCGCCTGGTCGAGCTGAAGCGCAGGTACGACCCGACCAACATGTTCCGGCTCAACCAGAACATCGACCCGAAGGACTAGGTATATCCGAGGGCCGAGTTCGACTCGAACTCATCGAGACCGGAGCTCGTCGGGCTCTCAACCCGACGAGCCGCACGCTGCACGCCGTCCTCGAGCGGTGTGACCCGCCCGAACGCATCCTGCGCGCTGCTGTCGTCGAATGCTTGTCAAACGCCGTGTTTGACCGATGTTTGACACGTTCTGCAGGTGCCCGCGACGTTTCGACAATCACAAAGGCAGTCGAGCCGTGGAGCGAGCGCCGACCCAAGCGGGCGTTGCACGTCACCGCGAGCAAGCCGGGCGATCGCTCCTCGGGTCGCACGACGAAGTCGTCCCAGATCTGTGAACGGTGTTCTCGGATCTCGGCCACTGAGCGCCAGTCGCTGGAAAGCCATGTCGCAAAATCAGCCCGTCAACAGCGTCGCCGACGGGCACGTCCGACGCATGCGCTGGAACGCGCCAGACCAGTGGATC
>JAUZEM010000217.1 GCA_030839005.1 Actinomycetota bacterium
GAACGTAGATGCTGGTGATGGCGAGCATGCCGTGATCGTCGACCTGCTTGTCGATGATGTCGACCCGATCATCGCGCCCCTGCCACACCTTGGCGCGCGCCAGGATCTCGTCGAGCTCGGACTCGGCACCGACGGAGAGTCCGAAGTGGTCGAGACGAGGGCACTCCATCGCCGAGCCGTCGTCCTCCGCGATGAGGAAGACGAACTGCTCGATGTTGTGCACCTGAAACACCTGGCGCTTACGGTCGATGGTCATCATCGGAAGGTCGACGAAGCCGAAGACGTCGCCGAAGAAGTCGGCGCGCAGCTTTCGGTGCTCCTCGTCGAGCATCTCGGGCGTAAGACTCATCGCGACGTGATTGAAACGGGGCTTGCGCGTCGCGAACGCGGGTCCGGTGGTGGGCATCGTCGCGCTCCTTACGAAGTCCTGGGCACGATCATGGCCTTGGCTGCGAGGTCACCCTCGTGCAGACCGACGGCCGCGTCGAGTAGCCGGTTGAGGGGATAGTCCTCCTGCTCGACGAGCAGGTCGTTCGCCAGCCGGCCCGACGCGAGCAGCTCGAGTGCGCGCGGGAAGCCGTCGTGGTCGTAGACGAACGCGCCGGTGATGACCAGTTCGTTCAACAAGATGCGGTTCGGATCGAACTTCGGCCGGGCCATGCCTGCGCCGACGAGCACGAGGGTGCCCGCACGTTTGAGCTGCGCGAGCGCCGACTCCTGGGCGCGGCCGTTTCCCGAGCACTCGAGCGCGACGTCGAACGGTTCGTCGACCATGTCGTACGGCATCGCGGGCATGACGAGCTCCGTCGGGTCGACCGCGCGGGCACCGAGCTTCTCGCACAGGGAGCGCCTGCTCGCCTTGGGTTCGCTGACCACGATGTCGTCGACGCCGAGCGCCTTCAACGCCGCGACCGACAGGAAGCCGATCGGGCCGCCACCTGTCACCAGCCAGCGTGTCCCCGGCCGGGCCCCGCCCGCGCGCGTGATGCCGTGCAGTGCGACCGCGAGGGGCTCGGTGAGCGCGGCGTGCTTGAGCGAGAGACCTTCGGGGACGCGCAACGCCTCCGCCGCGCGCACCGTCTTGTACCGCGCGAACGCCCCCTGCCAGGTGCCGTCGTCTCCTCCGAGGCCGCCGCGCTCGACGCAGAGTGACGTGCGGTGCGCGAGGCAGTACTCGCATCGACCGCACCGGGGCGACGGACCGCCGATCGCGCGCTCGCCCACCGCCCAACCCGCCACGTCGGGGCCCAGCGCCGCGACCGTGCCCGAGTACTCGTGACCCTCGATCACGCCGGCGCGACCGCCCCATTCCAGGAGGAAATGCAGGTCGGAGCCGCAGATCCCGCAATGGCTCACCTCGAGCAGCAACTCGCCGGGACCGGGCTTCGGGGTGGGCCGGTCCTCGACCGCCACGTCCCTCAGTCCCATGAACACCGCCGCCGGCATGGTCTCGGGCACCTGGGTCATGGCTGAAGGGTCGCCCGAACCTGACACGCACGTCAACTACGCCCCCACCCCCCAGAATTCTTGCCAACAGATGGCTGACTTTCTGTAGGCGTGGCGCCAGTTTTCTTGCCAACTGTTGGGTGGAAAACGGGTGCGCGAGACTGGCGACCCCACGCTGACGTGGGCGTCAGTCTTCGAGGAGCGCCATGACCGCAGACGTAGTGATCCGAGGTGGCTTGGTCGTCGACGGGACGGGTGCACCCGGGCGTCGGGGCGACATCGCCATCACCGAGGGCATCATCTCCGACATCGGCCCCGGCCTCTCGGGCCGTCGAGAGCTCGAGGCGACCGGACAAATCGTGACGCCCGGTTTCGTCGACATCCACACGCACTACGACGCCCAGGTCTTCTGGGATCCGACGCTGTCCCCGAGCTGCTGGCACGGCGTGACCTCGGTGGTGGCGGGCAACTGCGGCTTTTCGATCGCCCCCGTCCGACCCGAACATCGCGAACTGCTCGTCCGCACGCTGCAGCACGTCGAGGACATGTCGCCCGACACGCTCTTCGCCGGCGTTCCGTGGGACGAGTTCGAGACCTTCCCGCAGTATCTCGACTCGATCGAGACACGCGGCACGCTCATCAACTTCGCGTGTTACGTCGGCCACACAGCTGTGCGTATTTTCGTCATGGGGGAAGCGGGCTACGAGCGCGCCGCGACCCACGACGAGATCCACAAGATGCAGGCGGTCATTGCCGATGCGATGGCCGCGGGCGCAGCCGGCTTCGCCACCTCTTCGTCTCCGACGCACAGCGGCGACCGCGGCCGACCCGTGCCGTCGAGGGTCGCAGATCTCGCGGAGCTCCGTTCACTCCTCGAGCCGTTGCGCGACTCGCACAAGGGCGTCGCGGCGCTGCTCCCCGGCGAGAAGGTGACCCACGCCGACGTCTACGAGCTCCAGCGCGCGACCGGTCGTCCGCTCACGTGGACCGCGCTGCTCACCGTGAAGGGCTACCCCTGGCACGAGAAAATCATGAAGGCGAACACCGAGGCGCGCGCCGAGGGCATCGAGGTGTGGCCGCAGGTTTCGTGCCGGCCGCTGACGTTCCAGATGAACCTGCGTGAACCGTTCACGTTCAACATGCGCGCCACGTTCCAAGAGCTCATGGATCGTCCTGACGACGTGCGACTCAAGGCGTATCGCGATCCGGCGTGGCGGGCCCGCGCCTGGGAAGAGTTGCAGGGCCAACGCGGCGCGCTGCCGATGAACTTCGAGGCCCTTGCCGTCGCCGAGTCGCCCGCCCATCCCGAGCTCATCGGTCGCAAGGTGACAGACATCGCGACCGAGCGTGGCATTACCCCGCTCGACGTGATGCTCGACGTGTCGATCGACGAGGATCTCGAGACCCGCTTCACGAGCGTGCTCGCGAACAACGACCCCGAAGCGATCGCGTGGCTGCTTCCACAAGACACCGTTCTCCTGGGCCTGGCCGACTCCGGTGCGCACATCAGCCAACTCTGCGACGCGTGCTTCGCGACGGACCTCCTCGGCAATTGGGTGCGCGACAAGGAGGTCATGCCCCTCGAACACGCGATTCACAAGTTGACCGGCGAGCCGGCGTCGGTGTTCGGTCTGGCCGGCCGCGGCACGCTCGAGGTCGGCAAGGCGGCCGATGTCGTCGTGTTCGATTTCGAGAAGGTCGGCCCCGGACCACTCCGCCGAATCCGCGACTTCCCCGCCGACGGCGAACGGCTGGTCGCCGATCGCCCGGAGGGGATGAGTCACGTCGTCGTCAACGGCACGGTGATCCGCGAGGACGGTACGCCCGTCGACGCCGCAGTCTCGGCGCGGCCGGGGAAGCTCCTGCGCTCGTCGTAACCGGCGCGCCGCGTCGAATCAGCGCCGCTCGGCGCGACTGGCCAGCAACAGCCGGGCGAATTGGTCGGCCATCGGCGCATGAGACGGGCCGGCGCCGTCGATCGCGGTCTGCAGGACGACGCCTTGCGCGACGGCGAGCAGGAGGCCGGCCATCGCCATGGGCTGCACCCAGTCGGGGAGGAATTCCGCGGCCTGGAGCTGCGCCATCTGCTGCGAGAGCATTGCCCGGATCTCGCCGAACACCTCGCTCACGCGCCGTTGCAGTTCGGGCTGTCGCCGGCTCTGGATCAGGACCTCCAAGTAGACCGGAGCGTCGTCCGCAGCCTGTTCGTACGCCTCTTGGAGTTGCGTAACGGCTTTCAACAGTCGGCTCACGGGATCGAGCGCCTCGTCTTGGAGCACGCGCAGAGCGGGCCTGACCAGTACCTCGATGGCTTCACCGACCGCCTCGGCCAAGAGCGCGTCCTTCGACCCGAAGTAGTAGGTGATCGCGCCCAGATTGGCCTCGGCCGCAGTCGTGATGGCGCGAGAGGTCGCCCCGGTCGTCCCACCCTTGCGGACGCACTCCCAGGCGGCATCGACCAATCGTCGGCGAGTGTCCGAAGTCATCGCACCAGCCTAGTTGCCACTTCAGTCATACGTATGTATGGTTACTCATGGCCAGCCGACTCGCTCCGGGTCGTCGCATGCGGCCGGGGTCGAAGCTGGCGCTCGCGGGCGCGGTGACCAACCTCGCCGTGGCTGCAGGGCTCGGAGCAATCCGGGCGACGCACAGCTCCGTCGGTCTACGTCATGTAGAAGGGCAGCTTCCGACCCTCGCCATCGTCATTACCGTTGCCGCCCCGGGCGTGCTCTCGCTGATCGGCGTCGCAATCGACCGCCCGGTTCTGTTCGGCGCCGCCGGCATCGCGTGCCTGCCGCTCACAATCGTGTCGATCGCGGCCGTACCGATCTTTCTTCCGGCGGTGTTCTTCCTTCTCGCCTTCGCCCGGGCGACGAGCACGCAACGGTCTCTCTCGCTCCTCGGCGGACTCGTTCTCATCGGCTTCCAGGCGCCCATCCTCGTGGGGCTGTGGGTCCTCATTACCCAGACCCGCGAGTTCACCTACCGCTTTGGCGGTGGCTCCGAAGGCGGCGAGTACTTCACACCCGCCCACGCCGGATTTTGCATCGCAATCGTGGCCGTCGACCTCGTAATCGCCTCGGCACTTGCGCGACTGAGCCCGGCGCCACGCCGCGAGGCACCGGGTCGGTCAGACTCGAGCTAGACGATGTCGCAGCCGTCAGCGCGCAGACTTCGCGCTCTGCTTGCGACTCCGGACGAGGAAGTAGCAAAGGCCCGCGATGGCGAGCAGGCCGACGATGATGAGAAGCATGGCGTCCTCCAGAAGGATCCGGACGGGCCAAGCGCCCGCCACCTCACACGATCGGCGGTGGGCCGGGCAGTCTTAACGAATTTGTGACTTCCTTCGCCTCACGCCCACCCCTGGCGATCCTGGTCGACCAGCGGTGTCGGACCCGGCGTCCGCGGGGGGTGTTCCTGGAGCCGCGCGGGAAAGCCCAGGCGTGCGGTGCCGTCGCCGGCGTCGAAGACGACCTCGCGTTCTCGGAATTGCTCGTGCGCGGCCATCTCCGACGGGTCAAGCACGGGCGCGACGGGCGCTCCCGCCGCCGTGAGCCGCTCGAGCGCCTCGCCGCGTGTCAGCCTCGCGCACGCCGCCGCGACCGCGGTCTGACATTCGTCGTACCGGTCGACGCGTTCGAGATGACGAAGCTCGCGGAGATCGCCCGCGAGGTCGAGCCCGACACACACCGCCTGCCAGAAATGGTCCTCGGAGATGACGGCCAACGTGATCCAGCGGCCGTCGGAACATGCGAACACGCCGTAGCCGGCCGAGCCGCGCGTCGGCTGCGTCCGACCGCGCAGAGCGTTGCCCGAGCTCGTTCCCGACCACGACGCGACGACGTCGGCCATCGCAACGTCGATTCGCTCGCCCTCGCCGGTCCGGATCCGCTTCGCCCACGCCGCGCAGATGCAAAACGCCGCGATCGACCCGGCCGCGAGATCGGCGATCGGGACGCGCGGGATGACCGGTTCCTCCCCGTCGCGCGGCGCGAGCGCGCCCGCGAGTGCCTGATAGTTCACGTCGTGTCCGGGGCGCGCGACGTTCGGCCCGGTTTGGCCGTACCCCGACACCGAGCAATAGATGATCGCCGGGTTCCGCGCCTGCACGTCGTCGTAACTCAAGCCGAGGCGCGCCGCGACTCCGGGTCGCCACCCCTCGCAGAACACGTCGGCGTCGGCGACCAGCTCGAGCGCACGAGCCTTGCCCTCGGCGCTGCGGAGATCCAGCTCGATACTGCGCTTGTGACCCGCGATGTCGCGGAACAACTGTGGGAACGTGCGCATCGGGTCGCCGCCCGGTGGCTCGATCTTCAACACCTGGGCGCCGAGGTCGGCCAGCATCTGCGTGGCGTGCGGGACGGGACGCCAGATCCCCGCGTCGAGGACGCGCATTCCGTCGAGGAGACCGGTCACGATCGCGTGTCGTCCTCTCCCAACTTCCGGCGCAGCACGAACTTCTGGATCTTTCCGCTCGGCGTACGCGGAAATTCGTCGACCGACCGCAGCTGCTCGGGCCATTTCTGGCGCGCGATGCCGGCGCGCTCGAGATACGCCCGCACCTCGGCGAGCTCGGGCGCGGGACGTCCCGGTTGCATGCGGAAGAACGCGCACGCGACCTCGCCAAGACGCGCGTCGGGCGCGGCGACGACCGCCACCTCGGCGACGTCGGGCATTCGCACGAGGAGCTCTTCGACCTCCTGCGCGCTGACGTTCTCGCCGCCGCGGATGATGATGTCCTTCTTGCGATCCGTGATCGCGAGATAGCCGTCGTCGTCGAGAACGCCGATATCGCCGGTCATGAACCAACCGTCGGCACTGAACGCGGCCTCCGTCGCGGCCGCGTCCGTGTACCCCGCGAACAGGTCCGGCCCGCGGCTCCAGATCTCGCCGGGCGTCCCGACCTCGACGTCCTTGCCGTCGTCGTCGACGAGCCGGATCTCGACGCCGGGGAGCGGGCGCCCGTCGGTGTTGACGCGCTTGTCGTGCGGCGCATCCGGCCGGCTCCCCGTGATCGACGGGTGCTCGGTCGAACCGAAGCTGCGCGCGATCTCGATGCCGAGCGCCGCGCAGCGCTCGCCGACCGCGGCGGGGACCGCCGAACCGCCGAGACCGATGAACGGCATCAGGGGAACGTGACGCTCGAGGTCGTAATCGGGATGGTCGAGGAGACTCGTGAGGAAGTACGTCGAGCCCTGGCCGGCCGACAGGCCGTCGTCGAGCATCGTCTGCAAGACCCGACCGGGATCCCACACGTCGATGAGATGTATCTCGCTGCGGCGGAATACGGGAACGAGCAGTGCCGCGAGCATTCCGATGCCGTGTCCGACCGGCGCGCCCGTGATCATCGCCGGACCGCCGCGATCGTTCTGCATCGCGGAGAGCTGATGAATCTCGGCGTTGATCGTGCGATGCGAGTGCACGACACCTTTCGGATCCGAGGTGGTGCCCGACGTGTACGCGACGAGCGCGGGCGAGCGCGGATCGACCGTCGGGATCGCCTCGATCGGGTCGTCGACCACGAGCTCGGAGAACGCGAGATCGCGCGGATCGGCCGCGCTGCTCGTTGCGTCGCCGACGATCGCGACCCATTCGAGATCGTTCAACGAGCCGCGTATCCCCGCGAGGTTGGCCAAAAAGTCCTGATGACCGAAGCGATCGGCGGTCACGAGCGCCTTCACGCCCGTCTTGCGGAGGATGTAGCCCACCTCTTTCGAGCCGTAGAAGTGAACGATCGGCACCACGACCGCACCGAGGTACGTGATGGCGTAGAAGGTCGCGGCCGCCTCGCGCCAGTTCGGGAGTTGGAACGCGACCGCGTCGCCGGGCCCGATGCCGCGCCCGCGGAGACCGGCGGCGACGCGCCGCGCCAACGCGTCGACCTCGCCGAGCGTACCGCGATACGGCATCCGATCGGAACGCACGGTGAACGGGTGCGACGCGGCGTCGCGCAGCCCGGCGCCGAGGAGTGCGCCGAGGCTGTCATCGCCCCAAAAGCCTTCGGCCACGTAGCGGCGCGCGTCCTCCTCGTCGACTGCGCGCGGCGTGAAGTCCATCACGTTCGGGGAAGTCCGAGCACGCGCTCCGCGATGATGTTGCGTTGGATCTCGCTGGTACCGCCCGGGATGGTCGCGCCGAAGCTGCGGAGGTACTGGATCGCCCAAGATCCTTCGCGCCACATCTGCGGACCGAAGCAGTCGAGATCGAGGCCGTCCACGCCGAGCGTCTCCATGCCGAACAACAGCGCCTTCTGCAACGACTCGCTGCCGTAGAGCTTCAGCAACGAATGCTCGGGCGCCGACTTGCCCTTGAGGAACTTGGAGAAGCCGCGGTAACCCATGGTCATGAGCGCTTGCGCGTCGACGTAGAAGCCCGCGACGGCGTCGCGATAGCGCGCGTCTTCACCGAGCGGCCTCCCGCTCGGTCCTTCCAACTTCCCGAGCTCGACGAGCGCCTTCACCGCGCGTTGCACGTCGTACGCGTAGTTGATCCACAACATCGCGCGTTCGTGCGCGAGCGACCCCTGCGTGATCGGCCAGCCGCCGTTGAGCGGACCCATGAGATTCTCCCTGGGCACGCGCACGTCGGTGAAGAACACTTCGTTGAAGTCGCAGAACTCGTTGTCGGACAGCTCGGGGAACGGTCGGCGTTCGACACCCGGCGCCGGGGTGTCGATGATGAGCGCGCTGATGCCCTTATGCTTCGTCGCGCTCGGATCGGTACGCACGAAGCACAGGCACCAGTCGGCATGGTGCGCACCCGACGTCCACACCTTCTGGCCGTTCACCACGAACTCGTCGCCGACCAGCTCCGCCCGC
>JAUZEM010000300.1 GCA_030839005.1 Actinomycetota bacterium
GCCATCACCATGTAGCCGAGCTGGCTGATCGTGGAATAGGCGAGCACTTTCTTGATGTCGTCCTGCACGAAGGCGAGCGCGGCTCCTATGAGCACGGTGATCCCGCCGAGCGCGGCCATTGCGTTGACGCCACCGTCACCGATCGAGAATCCATGGAAGAAGACGGGATATACGCGCGCGCCGAGATAGACGCCCGCGACCACCATCGTCGCCGCGTGGATCAGCGCCGAGACCGGGGTGGGCCCGGCCATGGCGTCGGGCAGCCAGGTGTGCAGCGGGAACTGGCCCGACTTGCCGACGATCGCGAGCATCAGCGCCGCCGCGCACCACAAGATGAGCGTGTGGCCCACCTTCGGGTTCGACGCGGCCGAGTTGAGCTCCACGATGTTGAACGAGCCGACGCCGGTTGCGCGCTGCACGACGAAGAACGTCATGATCACGCCGGTGAGCAAGCCGATGTCGCCGGTGCGGGTCGTGAGGAACGCCTTCAGCGCGGCGTCACTGTTCGGCTTCTCCTCCCACCAGTGCCCGATCAGCATGAACGAGCACACACCGACGAGCTCCCAGCCGATGAGGAGCTGCAGGGTGGTGTCGGCCCCGACGAGGAGCAGCATCGACGCGGTGAAGAGCGAGAGCGCGGCGTAGAACCACGTGTAGCGGCGGTCGCCGCGCATGTACTCGAGCGAGTACACGTGCACGAGCAATGAGATCAGGGTGACGACGAACATCATCATCACCGCGAGGCCGTCGATCTGGATGCCGGCCGTGAGGCGCACGCCGCCGTTCTGGAACCAGGTGACGTGGTGCAGGACGGGGAGAACCGGCGCTTCGGCGCCTTCTGCGCCGAGATGACCGATGCTCCGGCCGAGGGCGCCGAGCGCGGATCCGCCCTTGGCGTCCTGGACGCGCATGATCCAGCGGACGACGGCGCCGCAAGAAAGCACGAACGATGCGCCGACCGCCACGACGCCGACCTCGGAACCCTGGCGCGGCATGCGCTTGCCGAACAGGAGGATCACGACGAACGAGACCGCCGGGATCAGCGGGACGAGCCATGCCTGGTCGAGGAAGAACATCCGGTTCGGCCTTTAGCCCTTCAACGTGTCGACGTCGTCGAGGTCGGCACTGTGCAAGTTGCGATAGATCAGCAGGACGATCGCGAGCCCGATCCCGACCTCGGCCGCCGCGATCGTCAGCACGAACAGTGCGAACACCTGGCCGATGTTGCTGTTGTGGAACGCGCCGAACGCGACGAGGTTGATGTTCACTCCCGCGAGCATCAGCTCGATGCTCATGAGCACGAGCACCGCATGCTTGCGCACGAGCACGCCGTACACCCCGGTGCAGAACAAGAAGGCGGCGAGGATCAGGAACTGGTTGAGCAGCATCCCTAGTCCTTCCGCGCCAGGACGACCGCTCCGATCAGCGCGCCGAGCAGGAGCACGCCGACGACTTCGAACGGGACGATGTAAGTGGTGAAGATCGAGCTGGTGATCTGGCCGGTTCGGACCGGCGCCGTCACGTCGACCTTGTCGGCGTGGAACGTGTGCACGAGCAGCGCGACGAGTATCCCGACGAGGAAGACCGACGTCACGGCCGCGGGCCAGCGGAGGTCGTTGTCGAGCGAATCCTTCGGATGCATCGGCGCGCGGGTCAGCATGATGCCGAACAGGAACAGCACGATCACCGCGCCGATGTAGACGAGCACCTGCACCCACGCCACGAACTCCTGGCCGAGCAGGATGAATTGCGCGGCCCCACCCGCGAGAACGACCACGAGATAGAGCGCGGCGTGCACCACGTTCTTCGTGCGCACCACACCGATCGCGCCGAGCGCCATCGCCGCCGCGATGATCCCGAAGGCCACGTTCTCCGCGATCATTTCTTGCCTTTCACCTCCGCGCCCATCTCGAGCGGCTCGGGCTCGGGCACCGACGCCATCCACTCACCCAGCGTGTACTTGTCGTGGAGCAGATCGGCAATCCGCGTCTCGGAGTACTCGAACTCAGGGCTCCAGAACAAGGCGTCGAACGGACACACCTCGACGCAGATTCCGCAGTACATGCACAGCGCGTAGTCGATGTCGAACCGGTCGAGCAGGCTGACGCTCCGGGGGCGACCGCCCTCGCGGCGTGGCGGACGTTGCTCCTTGTGCCCTTCGATATAGATGCACCAGTCGGGACAGGAGCGTGCGCACAGCATGCAGACCGTGCAGTTCTCCTCCTTGAGCGCGATGACGCCCCGGGCGCGCGGTGCGGGGTCTTCCCGTTCGTGCGGGTACTGCACGGTGACCGCGGGCTTCATCATCGTGCGGAACGTCACGCCGAGGCCCGTGAGCATGCCTTTGATCTCGCGCTTCATCTCTGTCCCACCGAACTTTCTCCCACCTGCTGCATCTTTTCTCCCACCCGCTCACTCCCGCGGGAGGCCTCCGGCGAAAAGCGTCCGTTCCGCTTCCCACCCATTAGAACGCCACCTTCATTACGCCCGTCAGGAGGATGTTCAGCAACGCGATCGGGATGAGCCACTTCCACGCGATCGCCTGCAGTTGGTCTTCCCGAAAACGCGGATAGGTGAAGCGCGCCCAGAACATCAAGAACGCGACGAACATCACCTTGGCGAAGAGCACGAGCGGCCCGAGGAAGTCGGCGGCGGTGCCGTGCACCCACGGCACCGACCAGCCACCGAGGAAAAGGGTGGCTGCGAGCGCGGCGAACGCGAACGCGGTACCGAACTCGCCGATGAAGAAGAACAGGAACCGAAAGCCCGTGTACTCGACCATGTAGCCGGCCACGAGCTCCGATTCCGCCACCGGCATGTCGAACGGCGGCTGGGTGAGCTCGGCTTGCGCGGCCACCATGAACAGCGCGAAGCCGGCGAACTGCGTGAGAATCAGGGGGAAGCCGATGCCACTCCAGCCGAAGAGTGAACCCTGCTGCTGGAAAACCACGATGCCCTGCAGGCTCATCGTGCCCGCTTGGATCACCACACCGACGACCGCGAGCACGAGCGGCAGCTCGTAGGCGATGAGCTGCGCGGCGGCCCGCAGCGCGCCGAGGAGCGCGTACTTGTTCGAGCTGGCCCACCCCGCCATCAACACACCGATGACCGACAGCGACGAGACGGCCAGCGCGTAGAACACGCCCACGCCGTCGAACATCGACTTCGAGTCGAGCGAGGCCACGGCGATGCGCGGACCGGCGGGCACGACGACGAACACCAGGAAGGTCGACAGCACGACGATCGCGGGCGCGAGCGCGAACACGCGGCGATCGGCTTCGGCCGGGGTGATGTCCTCCTTCTGCAGGAACTTGATGCCGTCGCCGATCAGCTGGTACCAGCCGTGGAACCCACCAGGGTCCATGGGTCCGAGCCGGCTTTGCATGTGGCTCATCATCTTCAGCAAGAAGACGTAGCCGAGGATGAGTGCGGTGAACGGCACGATGCCGAGCACAACGACGGTCTTGATGGCGAGCGTCGTCCCCCACCCGATTTCGAGCGCGATCACAGTCGCTCCCGAAAAGTCACCGGTCTATGTCTCCGAGGATGAAATACAGGCTCGCGAGGATGGTGACGATGTCGGGCACGTACACACCGCGTAGCAGCCACGGCAGGATCGAGACGTTGCTGAACGACGCGCTTCGGATCTTCGTCCGGAAGGGGCCGGTCGCGCCCTTCGAGATCACGTAGTAGCCCATCTCGCCGAGCGGGTTCTCGGTGTTGACGAACACCTCGCCCTCCGGAACCTTGATGATGCGCGGCACCTTCGCCATCAGCGGTCCGCTCGGCATCTGGTCGAGCATCTGGAGCACCATGCGCGCCGACTCACGCGTCTCTTGCAGACGCACCCAGTACCGCGCGAACGAGTCGCCGTCGGGGTGCGTCCAGACCTGCCAGTCGAGCTCGTCGTAGACGAGGTACTTCGGACCGTCGCGCCGCAGGTCCCAGTCGACGCCCGACGCCCGCAGGTTCGAGCCCGACACGCCGTACGCGGCGCCGAGCTCCCGAGGGATGATGCCGATCGAACGCGTGCGCTTCTGGAAGATCGGGTTGCCCACGACGAGGTCGTCGAATTCGTCGCACGACGCGAGCACCTTGTTCATGACGCCGCGGCATTCCGAGATCCAGCCCCACGGCAGGTCGTCCTTTATGCCGCCGATGCGGTTGAAGTTCGGGTGGAAACGACCGCCGGTCACTGCCTCGATCAGGTTGAGCACGTATTCGCGGTCGCGGAATCCGTAGAACGCGGGGGTGATCGCGCCGACCTGCAGCCCCATCTCGCCGAGGAACAGCACGAACGTCGCGATGCGCGACAGCTCGGTCAGGATGGTTCGCAAGTACTGCGCGCGCGGCGGGGCCTCGATCGCCATCAGCTGCTCGGCCGCGTCGATGAACGGCACCTCGTTCGCGAACGACGACAGCCAGTCGATGCGGTTGATGAGCGTCGTGATCTGCGGGTAGGTGCGGAACTCGGTCAGCTTCTCGTAGCCGCGGTGCATGTAGCCGATGATCGGGTCGGCCGAGACGACGCGCTCACCGTCGAGGCGTACGACAATCCGCAAGGTGCCGTGCGTGGCCGGGTGCTGCGGACCGATGTTGAGCACCATGTCGCCGGTGTCGAGCTCGACGTTCACCTGCGAGTCGGCGAGGTGGCGGAACGCCGCGGGATCGACTGCAATCTCGGGAAGCTCACCCGGGGGCGGGAGGTCGGTCGTGGTCACGTGGCCTCACCCCCGTCCTCGGTGTCATCGTCGCCCGGTTCGCCGGGCATGGGCTCGACGTCGACGAGACCCGGCCACGGCTTCACTTCACGCGCGAGCAACGGGTAGTCCTTGCGCAGCGGATGTCCTTCGAACTCCGACGGGAGATAGAGGTGACGCAGGCTGGGATGGCCGTCGAACACGAAGCCGTACATCTCCCATGCCTCGCGCTCGTGCCAGTCGGCACCCGGGTACACCGCGACCCACGACTCCGCGTGCAGGTCGTCGTCGGGGAGGTCGGTCTTCAGGATGACGCGCCAACTCTTGCGCCGCGTCGACTCGACGAGCGCGAGCAGTTGATACCGGCCTTCGCTCCCCGCGGTGCCATAGGTCTGTTCCTTCGGCTGCGCCGGCGTTGACGTGTCACCCGAACCCTCTTCGGCGACCGCGGGCGTCGGCATCCAGTCGACGCCGCCGATGAACGAGAGGTAGTCGCAGCCGAGCCGCTCCTTGCACACCCGTGCGCTGCGGCGCCACGCATCACGACGCACCCGGACGACGACGTCGCCGAACGCGCCGGCGTGCTCGACGATCGCATCGCCGAGTTCGGCCTGCAGTTGGGCAAGCGCGTCAGCTGCCTGCTCGCGCAGCGCGGGCACCGGCTCGGTCGCGGCAGGAGACTCAGCCAACGACGATCGGCTCCCGCGTCACCCCGCGCCAGCGCTCGGCCGGGTCCTCGCTCATGATGCGCTGCTGCAGCAGCACGATCCCCTGAATGAACGCCTCGGGTCGAGGCGGGCAACCGGGCACGTAGACGTCCACCGGGATGATCTGGTCGACGCCCTTGGTGACCGAGTACGAGTCCCAGTAGGGACCGCCAGAGTTTGCGCACGACCCCATCGAGATGACGTACTTCGGATCCGGCATCTGCTCGTAAAGACGCTTGATCGCAGGCGCCATCTTGTCGGTAACGGTGCCGGAGATGACGATGAGGTCGGCCTGGCGCGGACTCGCCGGGAAGGGGATGACGCCGAGGCGCATCACGTCGTAGCGCGGGCCGGCGAGCGCGGCGCCCATCTCGATCGCGCAGCACGCCAGTCCCCATTGCAACATCCACAGCGAGTACTTCCGGCTGTAGTTCAGAAGGTATTGAAGCGGTTTCGGTGTTTTGCCCGAACTGACTAGGCCCACCGCAAGAGCCCTTTCCGCCAGACGTAGGCCAGCCCCAGGAGCAGCACCAGGATGAACACGCCCATCTCGATCAGCCCGAACCAGCCCAACGGCTCGACGTTGACGGCCCACGGGAAGATGAACACGGCTTCGACGTCGAAGATCACGAAAAGCAGGGCGTAGACGTAGTAACGGACATTCATTTGCCCGAAAAGCGGCAAGGGGTCGGAGCCCGACTCGTACGTGATGTATTTCTCGTCCTGCGGGACCTTCGGGCGCAACAGACGCGCCACTCCGAGCATCGCACCGACCATCAGGAACGCGGCCAGAACGAAGACCGCGACGGCGAGATACTGCCTGTAGAACTCGGTCACGCGCGCTTCCGTCGCCGGATGTTCAGGGTCGGGCGGAGTATATGCGGGGCCAGTTTTACGGTGACGAACCGTGTCGAGCGCCTTCTCGCGGGGACTGTCGCCCGCTCCGGCCTGGGTACGGTCGCGTGGAGATGTCCGCCGCGATGCCCCACAAGCGACGACGCGAAGCGGTCGATGAACCGACCATGGGAACGAGGCTGCTCTTCCCGGCCGGTCACCGGGCGCCCCGCGCTCCGGCGCCGCCGCGACCGCGCACCGCGTTCGTTCTGTCGGGCGGCGGCAACCAGGGCGTGAGCCAGGTCGGGATGCTGCGCGCGCTCCTCGAGCGAGGCATCGTGCCCGACGTGGTGATCGGGACCTCGGCCGGTGCGCTCAACGGGGCGGCGGTGGCCTACGCGCCCAACCTCACGGGTGTCGCGCAGCTCGCAGCCGTGTGGGAACAGCTCCAAGCCGATCACGTCTTTCCCGGCGGGCGTATCCACCGCGCGTGGAACGTCGTGCGCCGCGGCACCCATTTGTTCGACAACGACGGCCTGGCCGCGCTGATCCACCACTCCACTCCGGCCCGTTCGTTCTCCGACCTCGAGATCCCGTTGCGCGTGATCGCGACCGACCTCGATACCGGCGAGGAAGTCGTCCTCGCGCACGGACCACTGAAGCCCGCGCTGCTCGCGAGCACCGCGCTCCCCGGCGTCTTCCCCATCGTGGTGCACGCCGGACGGCGACTGGTCGACGGCGGCGTCGTGAACAACGTGCCGCTCTGGCACGCGCTCTCGGGTCCGGTGGATCGCGTGTTCGTCCTGAACGTCAGCGCGGGCGTCGGCGACCACCCCGTGCGCTCACCGCTCGACGTCGTGATGACGAGCTTCATGCACGCGCGCAACCAGCGCTACGAACTCGAACGCCGGCACGCGATCGGGCATGTCGAAATCATCGAGCTGCCGCGCCCGCGCGACTCGCGCGACCTCTTCGACTTCTCGGGCGCGGGCGAGCTCATCGAGTCGGCCTACACGCTTTCGATGGCGAAGCTCGACGAGTACGAGCGCGAACGTGTCGAAGCGCCCGAGACGGCGGTCGCGGACGCGGCCGTGGTCCGCGAGCAACGGCGACGCTTCCGCCTCCGACGCGGAGCCTGACGCCCGGGGCGACCCGCAAAGCCGCCAAACAGTTTGGAGGAATTCCCGCGCCTGGCGCCGGTTTCCCGCCAAACAGTTTGGAGAAAAACCGACGCCCCACGGGCAGAAACCCTGCCAACGTTGGCGAGAAAACCGTCGCCTCACGTGCAGAAAGATTGCCAACTGTTGGGTGGAATTTCGGCGCGGGGTGTTAGCGGGCGAGGAGTTGGGTGGCGGCGTGGGCGAAGTCGAGCATGATGCCGGGGACCACGCCGAGGAACACGATGGCGCCCGCGGCGATCGTGAGCGCCACGCCCGTTCCCGCGTCGACCACGATCCGAGGGCCCGCGGGGGCGGTCTCGTCGTCGGGCGGTGCATACATCGCCAGCACGATGCGGAGGTAGACGAAGGCGCCGATTACGGCCGCGAGCATGCCGACCAGCGCGAGCCAGTACTGACCCACGTCGATCGCCGCGCTGAACACCGAGAGCTTCGCGACGAACCCGCCCGTGAGCGGCACGCCCGCCTGGGCCAACAGGAACAACGTGAGCAGCCCGGCGAGCACCGGCCGAGCCGTTGCGAGCCCGCGGTAATCGGTGAGCGCGTGTCGGTCGTCGCCTCGACGCGCGACCAGCATCACGATCGCGAACGCCCCCGTCGCCATCACCGCGTACGCGCAGACGTAGAAGAGCGCCGCGCTCGTACCTTTGTCGGTCGCCGCCTGTACCCCGATGAGCACGTACCCGGCGTGCGAGATCGATTGGTAGGCGAGCATCCGCTTCACGTCGGTCTGTACGACCGCCGCGACGCTGCCGACCAGCAGCGAGAGCACGGCGAGCCCGAAGACAGCGGGCCGCCAGTCGACCTCGTACAACCGGAACGCCCCGACAAAGATGCGAAGGAGCGCGGCGAACGCGGCGGCCTTCGTCGCGGCCGCCATGAACGCGGTCACCGGCGTCGGCGCCCCCTGGTACACGTCGGGTGTCCACATGTGGAACGGCGCGGCCGCGACCTTGAAGCCGAGACCGACCAGCAACAGCGCGAACCCGACGAACAACACGCCGTCGTGGAGGAGCACGACCTTGGCGAGGAATCGCGCGATCCCACTGAGGTTCGTCGTTCCGGTGGCGCCGTAGACGAGCGCGATGCCGTAGAGGAACACCGCCGACGAGAACGTTCCGAGCAGGAAGTACTTGAGGCCGGCCTCCTGCGACGAGAGGCGCCGCCGGTCGAACGCGGCGAGCACGTACAACGCGATCGACAGGATCTCGAGCGACAAGAAGATGGTGACGAGATCGTTCGCCGACGCCATCAACATCATGCCGGTCGCCGAGCACAGCATGAGTGCGAAGTATTCGGGACTCTCGAGGTGCTCCCGGCGCAGGTAGCCGCCGGACAACAGGAGGGCGAGCAACGTCGCACCGAGGATCACGGACTTGACGAACACGGCGAACCCGTCGACCGCGACGAGTCCGCTCAACGCCTGGTAGGGCCCGTTGGAGTGCACGAAACCCCACTGGATGCCGGTGAAGACGGCCGACGCCGCGACACCGCCGATCGCGATGAGCATCGACGCCTGGTGCACTTTCGGGTCGTGGCGCACGACCGACCGCAGGATCACGATGAGGATCGCGGCTGCGAACAGTGCGATCTCCGGCGCGATCGCGTACCAGTCGACCGGGGCATGCGCGATCGGCGTGATGTCGGCGCCGATCACTTGCCGGTCCCCGGCGCCGGTGCCGCGACCGGACCGCTCGTCGGCACGGTCGGCGCCTTGTAGTTGCTGTTCTGCTCGACGTGATGGATCAGCGCCTCGACCGACGGCTGGAGCCGGTCGAGAACGGGCTTCGGGTAGAAGCCGAGGAACAAGGACAATCCGAGCAATGGCAGCACCGTCACGATCTCGCGCCCGCCGATGTCGGGCGTCGCCCGGTTCGCGTCGTCGGGCTCACCTGTGAACGCGCGCTGCACCGCCCACAACAGGTACACCGCAGCGAGGATCACGCCGGTCGACGCGACGACCACGTACCAGCGCCTGGTGAGGAACGCACCCAGCAACGACAGGAACTCACCGACGAAACCCGAGAAGCCGGGGAGCCCGATCGACGCGAACGTCGCGGCGACGAACAAGCCGCCGAAGACCGGTGCCGCCTTCCAGATGCCCCGGAAGTCGCGGAGCTCGTAGGTGTGCCGCCGGTCGTAGAGCATGCCGACCAGCAGGAACAGCGCGCCGGTGGTCAATCCGTGCGACAGCATCGTGAACAGCCCGCCCGAGATCCCCTGGTTCGTCAGCGCGAAGACCCCGAGCACCACGAATCCGAGGTGCGCCACCGACGAGTAGGCGATGATGCGCTTCAGGTTCGGTTGCATCGCGGCGACGATGGCGCCGTAGGTGATCCCTACGACGGCGAGCACGAGGAGCAACGGGGCGAGATCGACCGCCGCCTGCGGGAAGAACGGGATCGCGAATCGCAAGAACCCGTACGCACCGATCTTCAGCATCGCTCCGGCCAGCACGACCGAACCCGCGGTCGGCGCGTCGGTGTGCGCGTCGGGAAGCCAGGTGTGCAACGGAAACAGCGGGACCTTGACCGCGAACCCGACTGCGAACGCGAGGAAGAGCGCCTTCGCCGTGCCACCGTGGATATGCGCGGCGGCCCAGTCGGTGAGAGTCCGCACGTCGAACGACAACACATGGGTCGAGTGCTGACGCATGAACGCGACCGACAGGATCCCGGCGAACAAGAACGCGGAGCCCGCCATCGTGAACAGGAAGAACTTCATCGCCGCGTAGCGCCGGTTGTCGTGACCCCACCCCGCGATGAGGAAGTACATCGGCACGAGCACGAACTCGAAAAAGATGAAGAAGACGATCGCGTCGAGCGCGAGGAATACGCCGATCATCGCCGACTCGAGCAGCAGCATCCAGATCGTGAACGACTTCGGCTTCGAGATGTGAGCCGACGCGAGGAGCGCGATCGGGAACAGCAGCGCGCTGAGCGCAACCATGAACAGGCTGATGCCGTCGACACCGAGCGTCCAGCGCACACCGAGCGCGCCGATCCAGGAGTGGTCCTCGAGGAGCTGGTAACCGGGCTTGAGCGGGTTGGTATCGAATTGCGTGAGCAGGAACAGCGCCATCCCGAAGGTGGCCATGCTGGTCACGTAGCCCACCGCCCGCGTGAGCTCCGGGCGCCGGGCCGGAACGATCATCGCGACAAGTGCGCCGACGGCGGGGAGGAACACCAGGAACGTCAGCAACGGGTAGCCGAGCTTCGACGAGGTCGACGCGACCGGGGTGAGCTCGGCGAGCAGGGAAGGCATCAGAACGTCACCCGCGTCGCCACGTACAACAGGAGGAGCACCGTGCCCAGCGCGATACCGAGCGCGTAGTTCCGCACCAGGCCGGTCTGGATCCGCCGCAGTGACCCGCCACCCGCGCGGGCTCCGGTCGCGATCCCGTTGACCGCGCCGTCGATCCCGGCGCGGTCGACGCCGTCACTGAGGAAGCGCGCGAACGCCGTAACGGGACCACTCACGAACCGCGCGAGGCCGAGGTCGAGGTAGTACGCGTTCTGGAGCACGCCTGCGAAACCA
>JAUZEM010000296.1 GCA_030839005.1 Actinomycetota bacterium
CTGTACCAACGCCCACATCTCGAGGCGCTGGTACATGCAATGCGCCGCCGGGGCCATCGGATGAAGATCACGTTCCGGACCGGCACCGAGCCGGAGGATCTGCACGTCGATCCGCCGCCCTTCACGAACACACACATCCGAACCCAGACGCTCGGTTGCACTCACACCTCGTTCGGGCTCGTTGTGGAGCGATCCCGCCGCGTCCCGGCTTCGTGAACGCGCTTCCCGGCTTCGTAGAGGGCGTCCGGCTCAGCGCGCGGGAGTGCGACACATGTACGCGAGGACGTAGCAGTCGGCGATCTCGGCGTACACACCGTGCTTGGCCGCGACGTCGGCCACGTCGAAGTAGGCCCGCTCGAGTGACTCGTCGGCGAGGTTGAGTCCGTACGAATGCACGACGGCGAAACCGGCGTCGCGCAGCAGCGCCGAGAGGTGCTCGTGCGTGTATTCGAGCTTGTGATCGGGGTTCGAGAGCACGTCGGCGCCGAGCTGCAGCGCAGTGACGCGGCGGTTGGGCGTATCGAGACAGAACCAGCCACCGGGCACGAGCACGCGCCGGATCTCGGCGAGCATCTTCTCGGCCTCGTCCGCGGTGACGTGCTCGATCGTCTGGCCGCTGAAGACGAGATCGAACGAAGCGTCGGGATAGGGCGAAAGGTCGACCATCGAGTGATAGCGGTACTGCACGGGACCGCACCGCGATTGCACGGTGTCCGACGACGCGAGATAGCCGTACAGATCGTGCCGTTCACCACCGGGCAGGTCGACGATCGTGAGGAGCTCGAACCGGTACGGGTAGCCCATCGATACGAGCGCGCCGGCGTCGTCCGCCTGGTCGGTTCCCCCGAGATCGAGGATCCGCCGCGCCCGTGGCAGCATGCGCACGAAGTCGCACCGCGACTGGTGCAGCGATCGCAGGATGTTCTCGTAGGGGACGCCGACGCGTAGTTCCATGGAAGTCAGGAGCTCGTCGAGGAGGCCGTCCCGTGACAGCTTCTGCTCTTCGAGGACGGTGAGGTAGTTCTTCAAACCGTGCGGGTCGGGGTCGCGGCGCAAGATGATCTGGAACGCGGACCGCACGAATCGCTCGGGCATCGCGTTGCGGATGTCCCAGTCGCCGCCGAACAAGAGCCGATCACGCGTACGCACCCGCCAGACGTGGAGCGCGTCCTGCGCGCGGCGCGGAAGCAGCCGGCCGAGCCGATTCACGTTGCTGATGCCGATTGGCCCCGCGCCGCTCGGCGCAATGTCGCTTGCACGCGGGCGAGGTCTTCGGGGTCGGCCACCCGCTGGTCGAAGCCGAATCGCTTCTCGACGTCGGCGATTTCCGTGGCCGAGCGCAGTTCACCACCCGCCGCGGGCACGCCGGCAACCCGGAACACGTACAGATTCCAGAACTTGGTGAGGCCCAACCGCGCGAGATCCGGATGGATGCGCCGCTCGAGCTCGCCGTCGCGGACGAACCCGGCCGCTTCGAACTGGCGGGTCCACCACGCGAAGGACGCGATCGTGAGGTGGCCCTCGATCGGCGCGCCGTCGTCGTCGCGATAGAGGTCGTCGTACGGAACCGGCCCGTCGTACCCGTCGCCGAGCGACCGGTAGTGGTCGAGGCGTTCGGGCCGCACCTTCACGTCGAACCACCCGCCGGGACCGTTGGGGTTGGGCCCGAACGAAGGAATCGTCGCGATCACGTACTTCGTCGTCATGCGGCGGACCTCGCGCAACGCGCGCGGCATCACCTCGGGCGGAAGGTGCTCGAGCGTCTCGAAGAGCGAGACTCCGTCGAACGCGCCGCGACCGAACGGCAGCCGGTGCAACAGGTTGCCGTACCGCACGTGCCCGCGCGCGCCGAACGCCGCGTGGTCGAGCGCGTACTGACTCACGTCGACACCGCACGCGTCGAGGCCGAGCTCGCGCTCGGCTTCCACGAAGAACCCGAATGCACACCCGATATCGAGTGTTCGCCGCACGGGCAGGAAGCGCCACACGAGATACGCGCCCTCGTCGGCGTGGGTCGCAGTGCGCGTGTACTCCGCCGTGCCGATGTCGAGTGCGGCGCCTGAGCCGCCGCCGCCGCCTGCTTCGCCGTAGTAGCCCTCCGAGTACACGTCGTCGTGCAGAGCCCGCGCGAGCTCACGCGCCCCGATCTCGACCGTCCGTCGAAACCAAGGCCACCGCGCCGCACCCTCGCGCAACGCGCGCCGCGCCGGCGCGATGATCGTCCGGCGGGCGTTCACGCCCCGGTGCCCTCCGCAAGATTGATGCGGGTGTCACCGAAATGCACATCGATCGGGAACGACACCAAGCCGTTGGTGCGCGACGGGTTCATCACCTCGAAACGGGCCTGTTGCTCCCGCCAGTCGTACACGGTCCCTTCGTCGCTCGACTGGATCGCGAGCGTGACCAGATACGTGCCGTCGAGCAGTGGGACGCGATGGAACTCGAACGACATCTCGCCGTCGCCGTCGGCCGGAGGAACATCGAGCTCCAGGATGCGAGTGTTCGTTCCGAAGAGATGATTGCCGTTCTCGTCATGGATCGCGATGCCGAAGAGGATGTCGTCGGTGCGCTCGCTCGCGTGGTAGCCGACGCGGATGGTCATCGCCTCGTCGGGCAGCATCCAGTTGCGGTTCAGCCGCAGGCCGGGATGGTCGATCGTCACGTTCGTGATGTGCACGCGGTGCGTGACCTCGCGCTTCGAGGCCACGACCTCGACCGACGCGTCCTCGGGCACCTCGGCATCCCGCGGCTCTTCGGTCTCGTTCAGCTCGCCTCCGTGCAGCGACTCCCGAAATACCCGCACCGCCTCGCCCGGCGCGCCGTCGATGACCATCTTCCCGTGGTCGAGCACGACGGCACGGTCGCATATCCGCCGCACGAGATCGGCCGCGTGGGTCACGAACAGGATCGTCCGGCCCTCGTCCTGGAATTTCTTGACCCGCTCGATGCACTTGCGTTGGAAAGCCTCGTCGCCGACCGACAGGACCTCGTCGACGAGAAGGATGTCGGGCTCGACGTTCACCGCGACGGCGAAGCCCAAGCGTACGTACATGCCGGACGAGTAGTGCCGCACCTGCATGTCGATGAACCGCTCGAGCTCGGAGAACGCGACGATCTCGTCGAATATGAGCTCCGTGTCCTTCTTCGACAGGCCGAGGATGGCTGCGTTCATGAAGACGTTCTCGCGACCGGTGAGCTCGTGGTTGAACCCGGCGCCGAGCTCGAGCAGCGCGGCGACGCGCCCCCGCGTGACGATCTCTCCTCGGGTCGGCTGCAGGATGCCGGCGACGCACTTGAGCAGCGTCGACTTGCCGCAGCCGTTGTGCCCGAGAAGGCCCACCGTCGAGCCCGCCTCGACGTCGAAGTCGATGTCCTCCAGGGCCATGAACGGCTCGTTGGGGATCCGCCCGTAGTGGATCACCCGTTCTTTCAGCGACGTGTAGTGCTCGTGGTAGAGCTTGAACTGCTTCGAGATGCTGCGGACCTCGATCGCCGCCGCCATCTCAGAGCTCCTCCGCGAAGTTCGCCTCCGAGCGGCCGAACACCCGGACCGCGATCGCCAGGGTGACCACGGCGAACGCGAGCGAGTACCCGAGGTATGCGAGAAAGGCCCAGTACGGCCAGTGCGGCAGCAAGGGTGTGACGGAGCGAATCCCGTTCGCCGTGTGCACGTTGTCGAGGCGGGCGTAGATGGCGCGCTGGAAGATGAGCACGATCGGTGTGACCGGATTGGCGAACCACGGCCACCTCGACCAACCGTGCCGGAGACCGACGAGTTGGAATTGATAAACGATCGGCGTGACCCAGAACCACGCGAGGAGCGCGAGCTCGAGGAAATGCGAGGTGTCACGGAGGTACACATTGATCGCCGAGAGCAATATTCCCAACGCGCTGGTGAGGAGCAACAGCACGGCGAGTGCCAGCGGTATCAGGGGCACGTACGCCCATGCGAGGTCCCAACGCACGATGGCGAGCACGACGAAGAGCACCATGCTCTGCAAAAAGAAGTGCACGAGCATGCTGCCGACCGCGGCCAGCGGAAGGATCTCGCGCGGGAACGACACCTTCTTCACCAAGCCGGAGTTGGCGACGACCGACCCGGTCGCCGCTCCCAGCCCGGTAGAAAACAGGTTCCAAACGAGCAGACCCGAAAGGAGCCAGATCGGGAACGCGGGAATGCCCGAACCGAGGATGATCGTGAACGCGATGTAGAAGACGACGAGATAGAGCAAGGGGTTGAGCAGCGACCACGCGAAGCCCAGGACGCTGTTCTTGTACTTGATCTTCAGCTCGTTGCGAACCATTCCGACGAGGAGCTCACGGCGCTGGATGATCCGAGCGAGCCGCTCACGCGCCGTCATGCGGGCCCGGACGACAGTCGCTTCACCGGAGGCGCGCGGCACTCGGCTCGGCGGCGCGGACATGTGGTTCACGTTACTCCTCCGGGCAGTCGCAGCCGGGCCCGGATCGGGCGGTGATCCGACGGTGTGCGCGCCAGCACCTCGCCTCCGAGCAGCTCGATGCCGCCGCGCACGAGCACGTGATCGATCTGGCTGTGCGGGCGACGCGACGGATATGTTCGACCGCGAACGGGACGTCCCCAACCGCGTAACACCGCGTCGGTCGGCGGTCCCCAGAAGTTGAAGTCTCCGGCAATGATCTGCGGCCCACTCTCAACGATGCCGCTTCGAAGCCCCAACAGGTGTCGCAGGGGCCCGAGCCGCCACAGCTTCGACGAAACGTGTAGTCCGATCATCTCCACGGGCGTGCCGTCGATCGCGACGGTGAGCGCGAGCGCGTGACGGAGGCCCGCGGAGTCCTTCGGGACGATACCCATCGGAATCAACTTGCGGTCGAGTACCGGAAAGCGCGAGCACACCGCGAGCTCCCACGCGCCTTCGCGCGGCACCCCGGCTCGATCATGGCCGCGCTTGCGTCGATGAACCTTCATGCTCATGAGCGTGACGGACTCGACGTGATAGCCGTCGTCGCGCAGCCCGTCGAGCAAGCCGATACCGCGGTCGTCGCGCCAGGATTCGGGGACGACGACGAGGTCGGCGCCGAAGCTGCGAACCACGCGCGCCACGTCGAAACGAACGCCGTGGAACCGGCCGAACCGGCCGACCCCCCAGTGTGCGTTGAACGCCGCGACCGTGAAGTCGCGCTCAGATACCGATGCGCTGGGCAAGCAGCTCGCGGTGGTATGTCGGGTCACCCAGATAGATCTCGGAGCTCTTTGCGCGTTTGAAGTACAAATGCGCGGGGTGCTCCCAAGTGAACCCGATGCCACCGTGGATCTGGATGTTCTCGGCGGTCGCGTGGAAGTACGCCTCCGAGCAGTACGCCTTCGAAAGTGCGGCGACGACCGGCAGCTCGTCGTTGTCCTCGGCCGCGGCCCATGACGCGTAGTACGCGGCGGACTTGCCCGACTCGACCTCGAGCAGCATGTCGGCGCACTTGTGCTTGATCGCCTGGAACGATCCGATCGGGCGACCGAACTGCACGCGCACCTTCGCGTACTCGACCGACATCTCGAGCACCTTCTGCGCACCGCCCATCATCTCGTTCGACAACGCGACGGCGGCCTGGTCGAGCGTTTTGGAGAACGCGGGCCAGCCGGCACCCGGTGCGCCGAGCGGCTCGGCCACGACCTTGTTGAACTCCAGCTTGGCCTGTTTGCGGGTCATGTCCATCGTGGAGAGGCTCGTGCGGGTCAGGCCCTCGGCGTCACCCCGGACCGTAAAGAACGAAATTCCGTCGGTGCCCGTCGTGCCGGCCGTGCGCGCCACCACGACGATCAGGTCGGCGACGTGGCCGTCGATCACGAACATCTTCTCGCCCGAGAGCGTGTGCTTGCCCCCGGACTCGGCCGCTTCGAGCGTGATGCCGGCCGCGTCCCACTTGCCGGAGGGTTCGGTGAACGCCAGCGCGGCGATCGTGTCGCCGCTCGCGATACCGGGCAGGAGCGCCGACTTCTGCGCATCGGTACCGGCGTTGAGGATCGCATTCGCCGCCAGCACGGCCGACGCGAAGTAGGGCGCGCACAGGAGGACTCGGCCCATCTCCTCGAGCACGATGCCGAGCTCGATGAAGGTGTAGCCCTGCCCGCCGAACTCTTCCGGGATCGCCAAACCCTGCAGCCCGAGCTCCTGGCCCATCTGCTTCCACACCGAAGGGTCGTAGCCCTCGGTGGTCTCCATGAGACGGCGCACTTCCGTCTCGGGCGACTTAGCCTCGAGGAACTGCCGCACCGTGCGCCGCAGCTCCTCTTGCTCCTCGGAAAAGGCGAAGTTCATTTGTGCTCCCTATGTCTCCCGCTCAGAAGGCCGCTCGGGCCTTACCGCGGCTCTCTCGGCAACCCGAGAACTCGTTCACCGATGATGTTGCGTTGGATCTCGCTGGCGCCGGCGTAGATGGTCTCCGCGCGGCTTGCCATGAAGATGTAGTGCAGCGCGTCGATCTCGTACTCACGTCCCTGCGCGCGCTCGACCGTAAGCGCGTCCGCGCCGAGCACGCGCATCGCCGTCTCGCCGAAACTCTTGTGCCACGTTGTCCAGAACAGCTTGCCGACGCTCGCTTCGGGGCCGACATCGCCCCGCTTGACGAGATTCGTGAGCATCCGCATCCCGTTGTATTTCATCACCTGCAAGCCGACGTACCGCTGCGCGAGCTCGTCGCGGAGCGCGGGCTGCGAGGCCGCGCCGTTCTTGTGCGCGGTCTCCAGCAGGTCTGCGTACTCGCCCTCGAACGCGAGCTGCGACGACATGAAGGCCGTACCCCGCTCGAAGCCGAGGGTCGCCATCGCGACCTTCCAGCCCTCGCCGACCGGTCCGAGCGCGTTCTCCTTCGCAGTGCGGGCGCCGTCGAAGAACACCT
>JAUZEM010000358.1 GCA_030839005.1 Actinomycetota bacterium
CCGAGGGCATCGGATTCCTCGTGCCCGACGACGTCGCTTCGATCGTCGAGGATGTTCGGGCGCGCCGCGGCTCGCTCGACGGCTTCGACGTGGCCGTCAACGCCGGTCCACCCCCCTGCGCGTCCGTCGCCGATTTCGAGGCTGCCGGTGCAACGTGGTGGATGGCGTCGATGGGCGAATTTCCAGGCTGGATCGACGAGTTGCGCGCCGTCGTGACCGCCGGCCCGCCGCGTTGACCCATGCCCCAGGCACCGACCTCGTGGCGCTCGAGCGGCCGTTCACGCGGTATCTACGTTTTTCCGGCTGATAGCACCGGCGCTATCACCCGCGCTATCACTCTCCTTTTTGGAACATCATCCGCGGGAGGTCGGCGTTATTGCGCGATGAGGTCGCGCACCTCGGATGACGTCGGCACCTCGCCCCGAGTGACGTACGCCTCGGCGCGGTCGGGGATGCGGTCGGGCTCGTAGAGGTAATTGGCCATGACGCCGAAGGAGCGAGCCCGCCCGGTGGGCGAGGGATCGGCCATCCAGTTGACGCGCTCGACGGTCGCGCCGTTTGCGAGGTGGAAGTTCGCGACCGGATCAGCGGCGCGGCCTTCGACCGCGGTTGTGAGGTAGCGGGCACACAAGGCCAGCAGCGCCGGCCGGATCGCCTCGTCGACGTCCCACTCGCGGTCGGACAACCGCGCCAGCACGCGCGCAGGTCCGGCCGGCAACAGTTCGCGCTCCTGTGTTCGCAAGCCTGCGCCCTCGGCCGCGAGCGCGTGTTCGACCCACGCGCGAAAGCCGGGGATCGGTGACAGCGTGACGAACCGGCGCAGCTGGGGCAGATCGAGGCGAAGGGCCTCGACGACCTGCTTGACGAGTGCCGTCCCGAGGTTGACGCCGGCCAGCCCGGGCTGACAGTTGGAGATCGAGTAGAAGACCGCGGTGTCGGCGCGTTCGAGATCGAGCTCGGCCGCGCGCGTGTCGAGCAGCGGCGGAAGCTCGGTGGCCACACCGATGGTGAGCGCGATCTCGACGAAAATGAGCGGCTCGTTGGGCATCGCGGGGTGGAAGAACGCGTAGCACCGCCGATCGGAGTCGAGCCGGTTCTTCAAGTCGTCCCACGAGCTGATCGCGTGCACCGCCTCGTAGGAGATCAGCTTCTCGAGGAGCGCCGCCGGTGCCTCCCAGGTGATGCGGCGCAGCGTCAGCAGCCCGATGTCGAACATCGTCGCGAGCTGCGCCTTGAGCTCGCGTTCGAGATCGCCGAGCCCGGCGTCGCCGTTCGCGACAAGAAGCAGATCGGCCCGCAGGTCGACGAGGAACTTCACTCCGCCTTCGAGTCCGGTGAACAGGCGCAGCAGTCGATCCGCGGGCGGAGTCAACGCGCGGCGGAGGCGTCGCTCGGCACCTCGGCGGTCGTCGCCGTGCTTCAGCGCATCGACCGCGTCGTCGACGATCGCGGGATCGGTCCAGAAGTCGCGCGCGAGCATGAGCAACAGGTTGCGGCGACCGTCGTCGGACAACGCGATGTACGCGTCGGCGACCGCAGCCGCCTCGACCCGCTGCGTCATCGTGTCGTGCAGCACGAGCAAATCGGTGATGACCTCGCGCAGGCGAGACGCGTCGCGCTCGGGGAGGCCCGGCGCGAGGTCGAGCGCGGGTCGTCGGGACGCGCCCCGAAGTCCACGTCGGCGCAGCCGATCGAAGAACCGGCGTGACGCCACAGGTCGGCTCTCAGGCGTTCTCGACCGGTGCGGCTTTGCCGCCCGGGACGGTCACGGTCTCCGTGTCGCGCCCCGAGCGCAGCAACGTCCCGGGTCGCGCGTCGGTGAACTCACCGTGATCGACGATCTCGGTGCCATTCACGATGACGTGGTCGATGCCGTTCGCGCCGCCGTAAAGGCGGGGCGCACCCGTCGGCAGGTCGAACCGCATCCGCACGTCTTGCGCGCCCACGGTCTCGGGATCGATCACGACCACGTCGGCGTGCCAGCCCGGCTCCAGCCGGCCGCGTCCGGTCAGGCCGTAGAGACGCGCCGGCACGTCGGTCAGGAGGTTGACCGCCTCTTCGATCGGCATCAAATGCCGTTCGCGCACCGGTCCGCCGAGTAGCACGGTGGCGTAGTTGAAGCTCGCCAGGAAGTCGAGGTGCGCGCCGGCGTCGCTCGCGCCGATGACCGCGCGGCTGTCGCGCCACACCTTCATCCGCACCTGCCACGTCTCGTCGTCGTCGGGCCGGCTCGGGAAGCCGAATCCGGTCATGAGGTCGTCGGCGACGACGATGTCGCACAATGCGTCGAACTCTTCGACGCCGCGCGCCTTGGCGATCTCGGCTACCGACTTGCCTTCCCACTGCTTGTTCTCGGGCGCAAAGGTTTCGTTGATCACGTAGATGGCCCAATTGGAGACCTTGAAGCCGGTCGTCGGCTGGAGCGCGGCCTCGCGCAGCACGTTGCGCCCGTCGGGCGCTGCGAGCATGGCTTTCTTCTCGGCGTGGGGAAGCGCCATCGGCTTCTCCCAGCCCGGGATGCTGTCGAGGAGGAAGCCGCTGTCGAAGCACAGGCGCGGCAACGGGGCGAACGGAACGGTCAACGCGATGACGCGCGCGCCATGCTCGGTCGCGTAGTCGGACGCGGCGAGGTTGTGCTCCGTGATCGCCTCACTTCCCTTGCCGACGAACAGCACGTTCCAGTTGATCGGGCGATTCGCGGCGAGCGACATGCGCGTCAGCAACTCGGGCGCGAAATCCTCGAACAAGCCCACGCACGGTATGAACTCGAGTGTGGTTCCCGGGTGGTTCCGCACGACTCCGCAAAGCGAGACGATCTCCTCCTCGCTCGCGTAGCGCGACGGCACCATGTCGCCGGCCGCGTCGTTGTGGGTGCGGGCCCAGCTCGACGAGAAGCCGAGCGCGCCCGAGGCAAGGCTCGCGTCGAGCAGCGCACGCATCGCGTCGAGGTCGGCGGCCGTCGCCTCGCCCTTCGTCGCGCGATCACCCATCGCCACGCGGCGAATCGTCGAGTGACCGACGAGGAAACCGGCGTTCGGCGCGAGCGTGCCGTCGATGCGGTCGAGATATTCGCCGAAGGTCCGCCAGTCCCACGGCACTCCCTCGGCGAGCGCGGCGAGCGGCATGCCCTCGACCCGGGCGAGCATGCGCATCAGGTAGTCCCCGTCGTCGGGACCGAGCGGTGCGATCGTGAAGCCGCAGTTGCCGCCGATGACGGTCGTCACGCCGTGCAGCGGGGACGGCGACAACGTCGTGTCCCAGAACACCTGGGCGTCGTAGTGCGTGTGAATGTCGACGAAGCCGGGTGCGACGACTTTGCCCTCGGCGTCGATCGTGCGCGTCGCCTTCTCGTCGATCTCGCCGATCGTCGCGATCCGGCCGTTGCTGATTCCGACGTCGCCGATCCGGCCGGGCGCACCCGTCCCGTCCACGACGGTTCCACCGCGGATGATCATGTCGAGCATGACCCCACTATTGTCCAGCAGCCATGGGTGACGCACTTGCCGGACGGGTTGCGCTCGTCACCGGTGCGTCTCGCGGGATCGGCGCCGCCATCGCGCGCCGGTTCGCGGCCGAGGGGGCGCGGGTCGCGATCGTCGCCCGGAGCCTCGAACCGGGGTCGGGCGGGCATCTCGCGGGGTCGTTGCGGGAGACGACCGAAGCCATTGCCGCAGCCGGCGGAGTGGCCGTACCGATCGTCGCCGATCTTTCCGACGCGACGTGCGACCGGACTGCGATCGTGATGCGAGCGACCGAGGAGCTCGGCCCGATCGACGTGCTCGTCAACAACGCGGCCGCGTGCTTCTACTTGAGCATCGACGAGACGTCGGAGCGGCGCTTGCGCGTCGCGTACGAGGTCAACGTCATCACACCCTTTCTGCTGACGAAGGCCGTCGTGCCCGGAATGCGCGACCGAGGTGCCGGATGGATCGTCAACATCACCAGCGCCATCGTCGACACCGATCACCTCGACAGCCCGCAACAGGCGCGATCGTCGACGTACGCGCCGAGCAAGGCGGCGCTCGACCGGCTCACGATCTCGTTCTCCTCCGAGTTGCGGGCGGCCGGCATCGCGGTGAACGCGCTCGCGCCGGAGCGCGCCGTCGCCACGGAGGGGGCGACCGCGATGATGGACCTGCCCCCGGAATTGTGCGAGCCCGTCGAGACGATGGCTGACGCCGCCCTCCTGCTCGCGACGTGTCATCCCGCGCTGGAGAACGGCCTCGTCGTACGGTCCGGGCCGTACCTACGGGCGCGGGGGTTGGTGTCGTGACCGTCGCGTTGGTCACCGGCGGCGGAAGCGGGATCGGGCAGGCGACGGTGCGCCTGCTTGCGGCGCGTGGCGTGCAAGTCGTGGTTGCCGATCTGGACGAGGCCGCGGCGCAGTCGACCGCGACCGATGTCGGCGCCGCAGCCGCGGCCGTCGCAGTCGACGTCGCCGATGCCGCATCGGTCGAGTCGATGGTCGCCTTCACCGTCAAGCGTTTCGGTGGTCTCGACTGGGCGTGCAACATCGCCGGTATCGCTCCGCCGCCGAAGCCGTTCGTCGAGCACTCCTACGACGACTGGCGGCGTACCATCGACGTGAATCTGAGCGGCGTGTTCTTCTGCATGCAGCACGAGCTACGGCGAATGCTGGAGCAGGGACGCGGCGGTGCCATCGTGAACATGTCGTCGGGCGCGGGCGTCGTGCCTGCGCCGGGTCAACCGCAGTACACCGCGGCCAAGCACGGTGTGTTGGGCCTCACGAAGCAGGCTGCGCAGGAGTACGCGGCCGAGGGGATACGGGTCAACGCGGTGTTACCCGGGCAGACCGAGACCGTTCCGATGCGTGCGTACCTCGACGCGCTCCCCGACGGCGGCGAGAAGATGATGCGGCGGCTCCCGATGAAGCGCATGGCGAGGCCGCTCGAGATCGCCCAAGCGGTCGTCTGGCTGTGCTCCGACGAAGCGAGCTACGTCAACGGCGAATCCCTCGTGGTCGACGGAGGACTCATTACCCGGTGACGAATCACGCGGTGATGATTCGCCCGCCCGCGGAACAAAGCCACAGGTGTCCTATGTTCAGGATGGCATGGAACTCAGCGGCGCACTCGAATTCGCACGCGCAAACCGCAAGTCGGTCTTGACCACCATCCGCAGCAACGGACGCCCGCAGCTGTCGAACGTGATGCACCACGTCTTCGACGAGGGGCTGATCCGTATCTCGATCACCGCCGATCGAGCCAAGTACCGCAACCTCTTGCGCGAGCCCTGGGCCGCACTGCACGTCACCCGCGACGACTTCTTTGCCTACGTGGTGCTCGAGGGCGACGTCGAGCTCTCGCCGGTAGCGACCCGGGCCGACGACGCGACGGTGGACGAGCTCGTCGAGTACTACCGGGCGCTGCAGGGCGAGCACCAGGACTGGAACGCGTACCGCGCGGCGATGGTCGCCGACCGTCGCGTGGTCGTCAGGTTCAGGCCCACCCGAGCGTACGGAATGCTTTAGCACGACGTTTTCACCCGGCACTAGGTTGTCCGCGATGCGCGCGGTGCGGATCCTCCTCGTCGACAGCGGCGGCGGAACTGTCGGAGACTGAGCCCCGTGTCCTCCAGGGTCGCCATCGCCACCGTGCTCTCGCTCGCGACGGCGCTTTTCTACGCGATCAGCAACGTGCTCGAGCTGCTCGAGGCGGAGCAGGTGCCCGACGAGTACGCGATGCGACCGACACTGTTACTGCGTTTGATCAAGCGACCGAGGTGGCTGCTCGGCCTGCTCTCCGACTTCGGAGGATACATCTGTCACGCTGCAGCACTCGGGCTGGCGACGGTGGTGTTTGTCGAACCGATCCTGGCCACGGGGATCTTGATGTCGATGTTCATCGGCTCGGCGTTCGTGCATCGTCCGGTGCTGCGCGCCGACTGGATCGCCGCGGGGGTGCTCTCGGGCGGTCTCGCACTCTTCTTGTA
>JAUZEM010000359.1 GCA_030839005.1 Actinomycetota bacterium
GATGACTCGGATCGGACTCGTGCTCGGCGCAGGTGGAGCAGTTGGCCACGCATTTCACACGGGAGTGCTGGCCGGCCTCGCCGAGGTGTCCGGCTGGGACGCGCGCGATGCGGAGGTGATCGTCGGCAGTTCGGCCGGATCCGTTGTGGGCGCGCTCCTGCGCGCCGGCCTCTCGGCCCCCGACCTTGCCGCCCGCTCGACCGACAACGCGTTGTCAGTGGAAGGCCAACGCATCGCGGCCCGCGCCGACGCCGCCCGGCATGACCAACCGCCGATCCCGGCGCGTGCCCGACGACCGGCGCTCCGCGGTGCTTCGGCGCCGAGCGCCCTGGTGCGCGCCGCGCTGCGACCGTGGAATGTGAGAGCCGGTGCGCTTGCCGCGGCCGCATTACCCGAGGGTCGCGTGCCTACCGAGCTCGTCGCGTCCGGGTTACGTCCGCTGTTCACCAAGTGGCCGAGCCGACCGCTATGGATCACCGCGGTCGACCTCGAACGTGGCCGGCGAGTGACGTTCGGCCGCGACGACGCTCCGATGACCACTGACGTCGCGACCGCGGTCGCGGCATCGTGTGCCATCCCGGCGTTCTTCGCGCCGGTATCGATCGGTGGCGTTCGCTACGTCGACGGGGGCGTGCACTCGCCGACCAACGCCGACCTGGTCGCGGGGCTCGACCTCGACCTCGTCGTGATCAGTTCGCCGATGTCGATCGCACGCACGAACCCGCGATTCGCGCCCGATCAGCCCGCACGCCGCCTCGCGCGCTTCCGGCTGGTACGCGAGGTCGCCCGCATCCGTCGCGCCGGTGTTCCCGTGCTCACCTTCCAGCCCACCGACGCCGATCTCGGCGTGATGGGCCTGAACGCAATGGACCCGTCCCGCCGCGCCGACGTCACGCGCCAAGCGTTCGAATCGACGCGGTTCCGACTCGCGCACCCCGACGCCCGCGAGCGAGCGTCGATCCTTGCGTCCTCGCCTACTGCGCGAGCTTGAGCAGCTCGTTCATGCCGGCTTCGACGCCCGCGCACAGCACCGCAATGTCGGGCGCGGTGTCGTAATCGCCGGTCACGCCGTAGTTGAGCAAACCGTTGTACGAGAAGATCGCGACGCCGATGCGCACGTTGCTCGCCAGGGGGACGAACGGAAACGCTTCGACCATCGGCCGGCCGCACGCGAACAGTCGCCACTGTGGACCCGGGACGTTCGTGGTCACGGTGTTCACGTTCCGCTGCGGAATCCGCATCGCGACTCGAGTGCCCAGCGCGAGCAATAACGACGGCGCGAACCCCGAAAGGGACGTGAGCGCCTCGGCGGCGACCGCCTGCCGCGACTCCTTGAGTGCGTCCATCTGCGCCCGGATGGCGCCGAGGCGCGCGGCGGGCGACGCGAGACCGACGGGCAGCTCCGCGATCATCGCGGAGACGCGATTGTTGTACGTGCCTCGTTCGCCGGGGGTGCGTACCGATACCGGGACCAGTGTCCGCACGACGCGATCTTCGACACCCTCGCCCCGGGCGATGAGCAGGTCGCGAAACCCCCGCGTGAGCACGGTGAGCACGACGTCGTTCACTGTGCCACCGAGTGCGCGCCGTACCGTCTTCACGTCGGCGATCGTGGTGCGCGCCCAGTCCCAGCGGCGGTGCGGACCGATGGGGCCGTTGATCGAAGACGGCGGTGTCCGCCGCACGACTCCCGTCCACGCGCGCAGTCCGCGCGCGACCTCGGTGACCTGAGTGAGGACCTGGCGCGGCGCACGGGTGACGGAACGCGCGGCGCGGAGCTGCTCGTAGGGACTCGCGACGAGCGCGCCCAGCGCGTCGACGACGAGGCGCGCGTCGGTCGGCTCCGGTTCCGCATGCCAGTCGTCGATCAATGGGGGCGCCGGCTCGGGCTCGGCGTCGAGCACGACCGTGAGCAGGTCGGTGCCGGACACGCCGTCGACCATGCAGTGATGCACCTTCGAGACGAGCGCCCAGTGCCCGTGATCGAGACCGTCGACCATCCACATCTCCCAGAGCGGTTTGTGCCGGTCGAGCTGCTGCGACATCACGCGGCCGACGAGATTTCGCAGCTCGCGGTCGCCGCCGGGAGACGCCAGGGCGGTGTGGCGGAGGTGATAGCCGAGGTTGAAATGCGGGTCGTCGACCCACAGCGGCCGGCCGAGCTGCAGGGGCACGAATCGCACCTTCTGCCGGTACCGCGGCACCGCGGGCAGCTTGCCCGCGACCATCGCCTCGAATTCCTCGTACGCGGGCACCGGACCCTCGAAGATCGCCACGGATCCGATGTGCATGTGGCTGACCGCGTTCTCGATGTGAAGGAACGACGCGTCGAGCGGGCTCATCCGATCCATTGCCGGTCCATTCGCCGAGGGTGTACCCGTGCGAAGGCTCGCGCCATCAGCCCGGGCACGCAAGGAGCGACCCCTGAGCCGACCGCGGGAGCGGCAGGGCGAGCGACCCATAGACAAGGAGCGACTGGCGGGATCACCGAGTTGGCGGGACGACGGGTTTGGCGCGAGGGTGCTGACGCATGCGACGAGGAAGGGCGACTTCATGGCCGACAAGCCGAGCTACCTCGGGCTGTTGAACGCAATCGCCGTTGCGGAGTCCCGCGCCCACACGTATTTGTGCGCGTGGGCCGACGTCACGACGAGCGACGACGTACGGGCCGTGCTGCGCAAGGTCGCGGCACGCGAGGGCGAGCACGCGATGACCTTCGCGAGACGCATCAACGAGCTCGGTTACGACGTGCGCCGCAAGGACCACGAAGATACCGACGAGAAGATCGCATTGGTGACGTCGGACTGCTCTGATCTCGAGAAGATGGAAGCACTGAAGCTGCACCGTCTCGACCGCGGCGACAAGCCCGACATCTTCGACGACTTCTTCACGGATCACTCGATCGACATCGCGACAGGAGAGCTGCTCGGTCGCTACATCGCCGAAGAGCGCGACACGGCGCGGTTGCTGCGGCGGTGCTACGAGCAACTGAAGGAGCAGTCCACGTCCGATCGGCCGAGCCCGGCCTGACCGCCGATTCGTACGGTTTGCGCCCAAATGGGGAGCACCACGGCGCGCTCCGGCGGCACCCTGAGGTTTGACGCTGCGCGTTCGCCGGTATGGCTCAAAGCACATCACTGGCAGGGGGGTGCTCATGGCAGGCAACCGGCAGCGCGAGACGACGCTCGAGTCCAATCCGAAGTCCGTCACCTCACCGACCAGGTTGAAGGGTCACGAGTACCTGCTGCTCACTGCCGAAAGAGGACTGCTTGCGGCCTCGTGCTGGTGTGAACGCTCGATCGTCGCCGTCACCCCGTCCGACGTGTGGGCCGGAAGGACCGCGTCGTGCAGACGTCCTAGGTGCAATGCACCCGGTGCGAGCTCCGAGGTCTGAGCGGGTTCGATTCCCAACTCGACGGCGGCCGCAGGGCTACGAACGCGTCGAGTTGGCCAGCTCCCCCTCCGTCGCGCACGTCCGCATCGCGAAGACGCCGGCATAACCGCTCGCACGTCCGGTCAGATCCCGACGGAGCTCATCGATCGGTATCGGACGCCGGAGAAGGAAGCCCTGCATCGTTCCGACGCCGAGCGCCCGCAAGGCTTCGAACTGCTCGGTCGACTCGACGCCTTCGGCGACAACGTCCAGATCGAGCTTCGATGCCATCTCGACGATCGAGCGAAGTATCTCGCGACCGCACCTTCGCTCGAATTGGGCCGTGAGGACGCTGTCGACCTTGAGCTCGCTCCAAGGGAACCGGCTGAGACTCTCGAAGGTTGAAAAGCCCGTCCCGAAGTCGTCGAGGGACAATCGAATCCGGTGGGCGGAGAGGCGCTCGAAATGGCTCTCGAGTTGATCCGAGTCGTCGAGCACGAGCGATTCCGTGACCTCGAGACAAAGTCGGGACGCGGGCAGGCGTGATTCGGCCAACGCCGCGACAACATTGTCGACGAACCCGGGATCGCGAAGTTGTGCGACGGAGACGTTGACCGACACGCGAGGGCCCTCCCTCG
>JAUZEM010000384.1 GCA_030839005.1 Actinomycetota bacterium
CGCGGTGAGCAACGCGATCGCGCGGGGCAGAGGTTGGCGAACTCCGAGCTTCGCGTCGGCGCGCGCGGCGCGTCCGAGCGAGACGAGCGTCCGCGCGAGCGCCATCTCGGCCTCGAGCCCGTCGTCGATGGCGTCCTCGTCGAAGGCCGGCCAGTCACCGAGGTGCACCGAATCGTCGGTGCACGCGAGGTTGCGGAACAGTTCGTCGGCCACGAACGGGCAGAACGGCGCGAGCATCTGCGAGAGCGTGAGCAACGCTCGGTGCAACGTCGCGTGCGCGGCAGGATCCGACGACTTCCAAAAGCGCGGCCGCGACCGTCGCACGTACCAGTTCGACAGATCGTCGACGAGATCGGTCAGGGTCTGGGTCGCCGCGAGTGCATCGAACCGCTCCAGCGCATCAGTCGCCGCGCGCACGGCGCGGTGTACGCGCGAGGTGATCCAGCGATCGAGGACATGGACCGGCATCGCCGGGGCGCTCGGCGTCCAACCGTCGATGTTCGCGTACGAGACGAAGAACGCGTACGTGTTCCACAGCGTCAGCAGGAATTGACGCGTCGCTTCGTCGATGCCTTCGACAGAGACCCGCTTGGGCGTCCACGGCGAGCCCGACGACAGCATGTACCACCGCAACGCGTCGGCACCACGCTCCGCGAGCACCGGCACGGGATCGATCACGTTGCCGCGTGACTTCGACATCTTGACGCCGTCCTTGTCGACGATGTGCGCCAGGCACACCACGTTGCGGTACGGAGACTTGCCGAAGGCCAGGGTGTTCACGGCGAGCAGCGAATAGAACCAACCGCGCGTCTGGTCGATCGCTTCACAGATGAAGTCGGCGGGATAGCGGTCGTCGAACTCGTCGGTGTTCTCGAACGGGTAATGAGACTGCGCGGCGGGCATCGAGCCGGAGTCGAACCACGCGTCGAGCACGGGCTGGATGCGGTACGCCGTACCGTTCTCGCACTCCGGGCACGAAATCGTCACTTCGTCGACGTACGGTCGATGCAAATCCATGTCGCTGAGCTCTCGCCCCGACAGCTTGGCGAGCTCGGTCACCGAGCCGACGCACGTGTCGTGATCGCAGTCGTGACAACGCCACACGGGGATCGGAGTGCCCCAGTAGCGATCACGCGACAGCGCCCAGTCGACGTTGTTCTCGAGCCAGTCGCCGAAACGGCCGTGCTTGATGTGCTCCGGATACCAATTGACGGTCTCGTTCTCGGCGAGCAGCTCGTGTTTGTACGCCGATGTGCGCGCGAACCACGTGGGCTTGGCCCAGTAGATGAGTGGTGTCTCGCAACGCCAGCAGTGCGGATAGGAGTGGGAGTAGTCGACGACGGCGACGACCCGGCCGCGAGCAGTGAGGTCTTCGATGAGATCGGGGTCGGTGTCCTTCACGAACCGGCCCGCGTACGGTTCGCCGACGACCGGTTCGAAGCGCGCCGCGTCGTTCACGGGATTGACGGTCGGCAATCCCTCCCGCTCGCCGATCTCACGGTCGATCTCGCCGAACGCGGGCGCGAGATGAACGATGCCCGTGCCGTCCTCGATGGTGACGAAGTCGTCGGCCACAACCGTGTACGCCCGCTCGTCCGCGACTGCGAGCATCGTGAACGGGGCCTCGTAGCGTGCGCCGACGAGGGAGGCCGCGCTCACCTCCGCCACGATCTCGGCGTCGGCGCCGAGCACCTCGGCGACGCGCGCGCGCGCCATGACGAGGTCGCGCCCGCCTTCCGGCGCACGGACGCGCACGTACTCGATCGCCGGACCGATCGCGACGCCGACGTTGGACGGCAACGTCCACGGTGTCGTCGTCCAGACCAACAGGTCGTCGTCGCGACCGATGAGCGGGAACCGGACGTATATCGACGGCTCGGTGACCACGCGATACGCGCCGGGTTGGCCGAGCTCGTGGCTCGACAACGCGGTGCCGCAACGCCCGCAGTACGGAACGACCTTGTAGCCCTCATAGATCGCACCCGCGTCCCAGATCTTGCGAAACAGCCACCAGACGCTCTCGATGTACTCGTTCGACATGGTCCAGTACGCGCCCGCGGTGTCGATCCACATGCCGATGCGCGAAGTGAGCGACTGCCAGTCCTCCACGTAGCGCTGCACCGAAGCTCGGCACTTGGCGTTGAAACGCTCGATGCCGTAGTCCTCGATCTCGAACTTTGCGGAGAAGCCGAGCTCCTTTTCGACCTCGACCTCGACCGGCAGGCCATGGCAATCCCAGCCGCCCTTCCGCGGGACGTACTTGCCCCGCATCGTGTGGAACCGCGGGTAGAGGTCCTTGAAGAGCCGGGCCCACACGTGGTGGATGCCCGGCCGGCCATTGGCGGTGGGGGGACCCTCGTAGAACACCCACTCCGGGGCGCCCTCCCGCCGGCGCAGCGACTCGCCGAACACGTCTTCGTCCCGCCAGCGCGCCAGCATCGCCGCTTCGAGCGCGACGAGGTCGAGCGACGGATCGACCGGGCGGAACATGGCGGCAACGATACCGGCGAGCCGCTCGGAGCTCGGGCAGTCGGGCGAGTAGCCTCCCCCGAATGCGCCGGTGTTCAGTCTGGTTACGCGCGGTGGCGTGCAGTGTCCTGATCGTCGCGTCGGGAGCGGTCGGGTCGGTCGTCCTGACTGCGCATCCCGCGGCGGCCGCGGTCACCCACGACAACGAGGTGTTCGCCTTCGGGAGCGCGACGTTCCAGGGCTCGACGAGCGCGCTCGCGCTGTCGCGCCCGATCGTCGCGATGGCAACGACGGCGGACGGCGCGGGCTACTGGCTGGTTGCGGCCGACGGCGGCATCTTCTCGTTCAACGCGCCGTTCTACGGCGCGCTGGCGGGCTGGCCTCTCGCCCAACCCGTCGTCGGCATGACCGCGACACCGACCGGTCACGGCTACTGGATCGTCACCGGCGACGGCGCGGTGTTCCCGTTCGGCGACGCGCGCCTGTACGGCTCGATGTCGAACGTACGGCTCAACGCGCCGATCAAGTCGCTCATCGCGGGGCCGGGCGGTCTCGGCTACTGGCTGTACGCGTCCGACGGCGGGGTGTTCTCGTTCGGCTCGGCGCGCTTCCACGGTTCGACGGGCTCGATGCGGCTCAACGCGCCGGTCGTCGGGATGGCCGAGACGCCGAACGGCAACGGTTACTGGCTCGTGGCGACCGACGGCGGGATCTTCTCGTTCGGCGACGCGCGCTTCTTCGGTTCGACCGGCTCGATGCGCCTCAACGCGCCGGTCGTCGGCATGGCGCGGGACGGCTCGGGCAACGGCTACTGGCTCGCCGGCGCCGACGGCGGTGTCTTCACGTTCGGCGACGCCCGCTTCGAGGGGAGCGCCTCGGGTCTCGTTTCCATCGACCATCACGTCGTGCAAATGGTCGGTATGCCGGCCGGTGACGGCTATCGCATGCTCGCGCTGCGAAGCGTTCCCGACGTCGGGCTCATGGGCATGGGTGCGACCGGCGCGGCCGTCACCGACGTCCAGAACCGGCTCATGTCGATGGGCTACTGGCTGCCGGGGGCGAACGGCGTGTTCGACAGCAACATGCAGCAGGCGATCTGGGCGTTCCAGAAGGCGAACGGTTTGCCGCGTTCCGGTGTCGTCGACGACGCCACCCAGGCCGGGTTCCGCACCGCGGTCCGCCCGCAGGCCCGGTCGGCGTCGGGTTCGATGATCGAGATCGACAAGACCCGTCAGATCCTCATGGTCGTCGAGAACCGCTACGTCCGCTACGTGTTCAACACGTCGACGGGCTCCGATCACCCCTACACGCTCGACGGCGCGGGCTATTCCGCGCACACCCCGGAGGGTGTCTTCTCGATCATCCGCCAGGTCGACGGGCCCGACCACGGTCCGCTCGGCACCTTGTGGCGGCCGAAGTACTTCACGTGGTCGGGGGTTGCGATCCACGGTTACTCGTCGGTTCCGCCGTACCCCGCTTCCCACGGATGCACCCGCGTCTCGAACACCGCGATCGACTGGATGTGGGCGAACAACATCTTGCCGATCGGCCTTACGGTCTGGGTGTACTGACGCCCCCATCACCCGCCGGTCGACGCCTACCGACCGAGGCCGAGTGCGGCGCGCTCTCTGGATCGGGCGCGCCCGTGGGTGACCGATGCTGACCGATCGGGCCGCTACACTCCGGCGCCTTCCGGAGGCTCTGGCCGGCCCGCCGGTTCTCCGGAGCCCTCGAACGAGCCAACCCGAGCCCAACAGCCCCGAGTAGGTCAGCATGGCCAAAGTGTCCACGGTCACCACGCGCAAGGTGCCGAAGCCGGCCGCCTCGACCCGGCGCGCGGCGGCCCAGAAGAAGTCTGCGGCCCAGAAGAAGACTGCGGCCAAGAAGGCCGCGGCAATCACCAACAAGGCGCCGGCGACGCGCCCGGCAACGAGTGCCAAGAAATCGAGCTCGACGCGGTCGGTCGCGAAGAAGGCGGTTGCGAAGAAGCAGGTCGCGAAGAAACCCGTCGCGAAGAAACCCGTCGCGAAGAAGCAGGTCGCGAGGGGGGTCGTTTCGGCGAAGAAGCAGGTGAAGAAGCCGGCCCCGAAGCGGACAACCGCCAATCGGCCCGTCGCCGGCAAGGTCGCGAGCAAGGCGAAGAAGCTCGTGGCCAAGAAAGCCGGGCCGGCGAAGAACGTCGCACCGGGCAAGTCGACTGTCAAGAAAGCACCGGGCGTGTCGACGAAGGGCCCGATGAAGATCGCGAACAAGACGTCGACCGCGCCGAAGGCGGCCCCCAAGCCGCCGCCCGTCAAGAAGGAGCCGCCGAAGAAGCTCCCGCCGCCGCTCGCGGCGAGCACGCTGGCGAAGCTGCGCGAACGGTTGGAGGAGGAGCGCGAGCGCCACGCGCGCCAGGCCGAGGAGCTCGAGGCCTCGGCCGAGCAGCTCGCGTCGGAGCGGGAGCAGGGAGACACCCAGTTCGACGAGGAGTCGGGCGAAGGCGACACGGTGAGCGTCGAGCGCGAGCGGGATCTGTCCCTGTCGACGACTGCTCGTCAGACCGTCGGCGACATCGACCGCGCCCTGCAGCGCATCCCGACGGGAATGTACGGACTGTGCATCACGTGCGGCGATCGCATCCCCGTCGCGCGGCTCGAGGTGATCCCGTGGGCCGAGCAGTGTGTGAAGTGCAAGGCCCGTGGCGAACGGCGTCGCTGAGACGCGAGGACGTGTCCCTTTCCGGTCCCGCACCGCGTGGGTCATCGCGGCGCTGGCGAGCATCGTCGCGGTCGATCAGCTGA
>JAUZEM010000424.1 GCA_030839005.1 Actinomycetota bacterium
GCGAGCCGCAGCGAGCGCGGCGCGGCGCTCCGCCATACCCGGAGTCGAGCGAATACGCGCGGCCGCGTCGTCGGTGCTGAGTCCGAGATCGAGCGCAGCCGCAGCAAGCTCGCCGTCGAGCTCGGCGGAAAGGAGCTCGTCGAGCTCGTCAGGTTGGAGGGGAGATGCGTGGTCGTCCATGGGCCTCAGGCAGTTGGATGCTCCGACGGGGCCTCCCGGTTCCCGAGGAGATCCGCGAGTGCCGCGCGGCCCCGAGAAATGCGAGAGCGAACGGTGCCGGGGGGGATGCCCAGAACGTCACCGATCTCCGCGTAGTCCATGCCCACCAGATCGCGCAGCGCGACCGCCGCCCGATACTCGGGAGTCAACTGGGCGAGCGCGGCGTCGACGTCGAGACGGTCGACGCTCCCCGCGTCGGTCGCCGCACGGTCGGTTCGCCGGCCGGTCTCCGGCAGGTTCTCGAGCGGGACCGGACGCCGTGCCCGCCGGCGCGCCTCGTCGAGCGCTGCGTTCGAGGCCACGCGGTATACCCAGGTCGAGAACTTGGCCCGGCCGTCGAACGACCCGATCTTGCGCGCGATCGCGATGAGTGCCTCCTGCGTGGCGTCGAGGGCATCGTCGGGATTGCCGAGAATTCTCCGACACACGGAGTGCACCAGGGTGATGTGGTTTCGCAACAGCGCGTCGAGCGCTCCGTTGTCACCATCGGCGGCCCGCCGGGCCAGAACTTCGTCGTCAGCGTCGTCCCGCACCGACGACGCTCACTCCTGCCGGTCGATCCAAGCGATTCCCATGACCCGCGGGCCGGTGTGCACTCCGATGACGGGGCCGATCGAGCCGACCGTCACCTCGGCGTCGGGCACGGCCGGCTCGAGCATCGCGAGGAATTCGTCGAGGTCGGGCGCGTTGGCGTGCAGCACGCTGATGAGCTCGACCTTCCCGACCGGGATCTGGTCGACGAGGAAGCGCAACGCCTTGGAACGGGTACGAACCCGCCCCGCCGGCTCGACCACGCCGTCGAGCACGCTGATGATCGGTTTGATGGACAGCATCGAGCCGAGCAGGGCCTGCGCACCGCCGATGCGGCCGCCCTTGCGCAAGTACTCGAGCGTGTCGAGCGTCGCGAACACGTGCTCACGCTGCCGCCGGTCGTTCACCTCGCGCACGATCTCGTCGAGCGATGCGCCGGCGCGAGCGCGCCGCGCCGCATGGAGTACGAGGTTGCCGATGCCCATCGACGCGCTCAACGAGTCGATGATCTCTATGGGGGTCGTGCCGTCGAGCGCCTTGGCGGCGACCTGCGCAGACTGCATCGTTGCCGACAGCCGGGCGGACAGGTTGATGCAGACGATCGCGCTCGCGCCGTCATCGCTCAGGCGGCGGAACGTCTCCTCGAACGCCCCGACGGACGGAGCGGCCGTCTCGGGGAGCACGGGCGAGGCCGCGAGCTCGCGCCAGAACGCGTCGATGCTCAGCTCCTTGCGGTCGACGAACTCGCGATTGCCGAAACGAATGGTGAGCGGCACGACCTCGACGCCGAGCTCGGCACAGATCGCCTCCGGGAGATCGCACGCGCTGTCGGTCACGATGCGAACAGGCATGCGCCCTCCTCGGTTGTGTGCTGAACGACGAGCCTGGCCTTCGATCCCGGCGCCGTGCTCATGGTTACACGCCCATGGTTACACGCCGGACGGGGCCCCGCCGCGCCGCCGCACCAAGCCTACGAGCGCGGCGAGCTCCTCGGAACGCAGGACGGCGAGACCGACGACGTACACGCAGGTGCCCGCCGTCGCCGCGGCCGCGGTCGCCAGCAACGCCGCGGCGGGCGACGAGCGGCCGATCGCGCCCGCGACCGGAGCCGCGACCGCCGCCAGCGCCAGCACGGCGAGGCCGGCGCGCGCCGACGATCGCACTGCGGTCACGTCGGGGACACCGCCGATGCGGCGCCGCAGGACCACGAGCGCGCCGATGGCGGCGACGAGATACGCGCCGCTCCAGGCGAGGGCCAGGCCCTGGACGCCCAGGTGGGGGAACAGCACGATCGCGAGCACGACGTTCACGCCGTTCTCGAACGCGTTGAGCACGAAGGGCGTGCGGGTGTGCTGCAGTGCGTAGAACGCGCGCATCGCGTAGAGGTACACGGAAAAGGGAGCGAGGCTGAGAGCGAACGCTTGCAGGGTGTCCGCGGTCACGACCGCGTCGTGCGCGGTGAACTGACGGCGCACGATCACGCCGAGCATCGGCTGGGCGAGCACTGCGAACAACACCGAGGCCGGAAGAACGAGCACCACGATGTAGCGCAGCCCGAGCCCGAACTCGCGCCGCATCCCTTCGCGATCGCCTGTGCGCGCCAGCCGCGCGAGGTTCGGGGTCATCGTGGTCATGATCGAGACCGCGAGGAGACCGTGCGGGACGACGTAGAACGTGAAGGCGTAGACGTACGCGGAGACGTTCCCCGTCGAGTTGTTGGCAAGGACCAACACGAACAGTTGTGCGAGCTGGTTCGTGACGACGTATCCCGCGGTCCAGCCCGACAACCGGAGAATGGTTCGGATCGCGGGATCGCGCCAGGCAAGAACGAAACGGAGCCGAACACTCGCGCGGACGACGGCCGGCACGAGGACGGCGGCCATGGCGACGATCCCCGCGGTGGTTCCGATGCCGAGGAGCAGGAGAAGCCCGAGATCGGTACGAATGCGGGCGACGTCGGTGATTGCTCGATGACGACCGGACGTCCGGAGCGCGAAGACGAGCAGCGCGACGATCACGACGACGTTGTTCAGCACCGGCGCGAACGCGGCGGCGACGAACCGGCGACGGGCGTTCAGCAGCGCGCTGGCAAGCGTCGTGAAGCCGTAGAAGACCATCTGCGGAACGAAGCAAAGGACCAGCACGGTCAACACGTGCAGCTGTGCCGCCCGGTCGGGGCCGTGCTCGCGGAGCACGAACAGCCGCGCGAGGAACGGTGACAGGGCCATCGTGAGTGCGGTGAAGAGCGTGAGTGCGGTCAGCATGACCGTGAAGACGGCCGACGTGGAGCGGTCGTCGCGTCGCTCGAGCTGGTCGACGAACACCGGGACCAACGTCGCGGCGAGCACGCCGCCGACCAGGAGCTCGTAGACGATGTTGGGCGTGATGTTCGCGAGGTTGTACGTGTCGGCGAGCGATGCCTTGCCGATCGCGGCCGCGAGCACGACGACCCGCAGCAGCCCGGTCAGCCGTGACAGCAGCGTGCCGGCGGCGACCGCGGCGCTCGAGCGCGCGAGAATCGCTCGGCGCCGGCTGTGATCGTCGGTCGTCGCTTTCGCGTCGCCGGTCGCGTCGCCGATCGCGTTGCCCGCCGTGTTGTCGGTGGTGTCATCGCTCACATCGGGCTCATGTCGCGGGCGCGGGCGAATTCGCGGGTGAATCCGCGAGCCGTCGGCTGCGCCGCGTGCGCCGGAAATGGTTCGCCCACCAACCGGCGAGGAAGACGAGCGCGGCGACCGTCACCCCTACGGCCCAGCCGCCGAAGACTGCCGATCGAACCGTTACGCGAACCGGCGCGCCGAACGCGAGCTTGCCGTTCGGCGAGGTGACGCTGATAGTCATCGGGAAGGTGCCGGAGGCGCGGGCCTCCACGTTGAAGCGGATCGTGTTGCTGCCGGGCTTCAGAATGACCGACTGGTCGGCTCCGTCGGGGAAGAGCATCTTGGCGCTCTCGAGGTGCACCCGCACGGTCACGTCGCGCGCCGGCTTGAGATTGTTCTCGAAGCTCAACGGCACCGCCGCACGACGAGACGTGAGCGTGATGCGCTTCTCGTCCGCCGTGACGCCCGCGGTGAACGCATGCACGGCGAAGTCGATCTTGGCCAGTTCGGCGTGGGCGCGTTCGCGCGAGATGCTCGTCGACAGCGTGGTGAGCAGAGCCGCCTCGCCTTGGACGACGGCAGGATCGCGCGCGCCGACCACGTCGCGAAACGCCGACAGTTCATTCGCGGCGTTCTGGTACTCCTCCGCGACCACGGGAATGGGCGCGGCCACTGCCGTAACCAGCCGGCGCT
>JAUZEM010000499.1 GCA_030839005.1 Actinomycetota bacterium
GGTGCGGCGCGCCCGACCGAACCGGGATGCGCGAAATAGTCGTCGCCGCCGTGCGCGGTGGCCACCGACGCGGTCTCGGTCAAGCCGTACGCAGTCGTCAGCGTTTGGCGCATGTGCGGGAACACCCTCTCGATGCGCTCGATGAGCTCCGGTGCGGCGGGCGCCCCGCCGTACGACGCGCGCTTGACCGACGTGAGGTCGTAGCGGTCGAGGTTCGGCGATTCGAGGATGCGCCACATGATCGTGGGGACACCACCGATCGAGGTGACCCGCTCTCGCTCGATCGTCCGCATCGCGACATCGGGATCGAAACGACCGACCGGCATCAGCACGACCTTCCCACCGGTCGCGTACGCAAGGGTCATCGTCGACAGGCAACCCGTCACATGGAAGAGCGGCACGACGAGCAGGGAGGACGACTGGAGACCGGCTTCGGCTTCGGGCGGCGGCGTCCCCCGCATCGCCTGGGCGACGCCCATCACGATGATGTTCTGGACGTTCGCGATTGCCTGGCGATGCGTGACGGTCGCGCCCTTCGGTTTCCCGGTAGTCCCCGACGTGTAGAGGATCGCGAGGACGTCGTCCTCGTCGATGGGCGACTCGGGCATCCCGGGATCGCGCGGATCGGCGGTCAGCTCCGCGAACGAGCGGACGCCGGCGCCGGCCGGTCCGTCGATGACGAAGGCGTGCTCCAGAGCCGGCAACGACGGCAATCGGTCGCGCACGACCGCAACGCGACGGGCATCGCCGATGAGCACCTTGGCCTCGGAGTCGCCGAGCCCGAACTCGAGCTCCTCCGCCTTCCACCACGCGTTGAGCGGCACGAGGGTGGCGCCGAGGACGGCGCATGCCCACCACGTGATCACCCACTCGGGCACGTTCGCCGATACGAGCGCGACCCGGTCGCCGCGATGCACACCGAGCTGCGCGAGTGAGCGCGCCAGCACGCGGGAGATGCGATCGTGCTCGCCGTAGGTGAACCGCCGGTCTTCCTGCACGACCCAGTCGAGGTCGGCGCGCGCCGCGTTCTGGGCCATCAGCTCGCGTAGGGAGCGCATGCGGTGCTTGTAGACCTGCATCGGATGGCCCACGACGTCGTCGACGACGATCTCGAAGGCGCCCCCCGGGCCGGTGAGTCGTGCGATCGGATCGACCGCCGTCACGCGTACTCCTCTTGCACGACATCGAACGCGAGCAGGTCGCTCCCGGTGCCGACGGGTCCCCGCTGGGCGTGTTGGGCATGACCCTGGCCGAACGCCTGGCTGTTGAGCCAGCGCTCGAAGTCCTCGGTCGAGCGCCAACGCGTGTAGATGTAGAACACGTCCTTCCCGTCGGTCGGGCGCAGGAGCTCGAACGCCTCGAACCCCTCCATCTTCGAGACCTCGCCGGCGCGGTGCGCGAACCGCTCGACCAGCTCGTCGGCTCGTTCGGCCGGCACGGTGATGGCATTGATGCGGACGACAGACATGGTCGCATTCTTGCGGCCACGTCCCCCCGGCGCCCAGTCGGGCCGGGGACGCCCGTCGCTAGCCTTCCGGCTGCTCGCGCAAGAAGAGCTCGATCTCCGATACCAGATCGTCGGCGGTCGCGCTCTGCTCGCGATCGATGCGGTCGACGACCTCCCGCACCTCGGGTCGGGTCGCGAGCCCGGCATCGACACGCGCCGCGTACGCGTCGCAGCGTGCGTCGAGTGGGCGCAGGTCGAGCTCGAGCCGCCCGAGCTCGGCCAGTCGTCGCAGCAACGCGCGGACCGCAGGCGGCGAGGGCGAGCCCGACACGTACTGCGGCACCTGGGCCCATAGACCGGCGCTCCGTATGCCTGCGTCTCCGAGCGCGCGCTGCACGATCGTCTGCAGCCCGGTCGGTCCGCCGTATGCGAACCGGAGCGGCGCGATCTCCTGCGCGAGTGAATGATGTGTCGCCGTGGCGAGAACAGGAACGGGTCGTCGATGCGAGACGAGCGACGGCATTCCCGCGACGGTGTACGCGTCGCGGACGCGCAACGCTCGGGCCACGTCGACGACGGCCGCCGACACCGTCGGCCACTGCAACGACGGCTCCGGTCCGGAGACGAGGACGACATCGCGCCCCAGCCGTCCGGAGACGAAGTTGATCGCGGGCCATTCGATGACACGATCGCCGCTCTCGGACCAGTGCGCGTTGGGACGGGTCTGCTGCAGATCCATGCGATCAGTGAGGTCGATCGATCCGAAGTCGTCGGCATCGACCAGCTGCTCACGCATTGCGCTCATCGCTCCGGCACCGGCGACACCGGCGTCGACCCAGCCCGAGAGCGCGACGATCATCATCGGTTCTCGCAGTTCGGGCCATCGCTCGGCGTTCAGCACCCCTGCATCGTACGGCGATTGGCGACTAGGTTCCGCGGACGCATGCGACTTCGCATCTTCACGGAGCCCCAGCAAGGCGCGACCTACGACGAGCTGCTTGCGGTCGCGCAGGGAGCCGAGCGGCTCGGCTTCGACGCGTTCTTCCGCTCCGATCACTACCAGAGGATCGGCGAGGGCTCGCCCGGACCGGGTTCGACCGACGCATGGATGACGCTCGCCGCGATCGGCCGGGAGACCGAACGCATCCGGCTCGGCACACTCGTCACGCCCGTGACGTTTCGGTTCCCCGGACCGCTCGCGATCCAGGTCGCGCAAGCCGATGCGATGAGCGGCGGGCGCGTCGAACTCGGGCTCGGGGCAGGTTGGTACGACGGCGAGCACGCCGCGTACGCGATCCCCTTCCCCCCGACCGCGGATCGCTTCGCGATGCTCGCGGAGCAGCTCGAGATCGTCACCGGTCTGTGGAAGACCCCTGTCGGCGAGCAGTATTCGTTCACGGGTAAACACCATGCGATCGCCGCCTCACCTGCGTTGCCGAAGCCGGTTCAGCAGCCCCGTCCGCCGATCATCATCGGAGGATGGGGCACCAAGCGAACGCCACGACTGGCCGCGCGCTTCGCCGACGAGTTCAACCTTCCGTTCGCGCCGGTGTCGTATTTCCGCGAGGGTTGCGACCACGTGCGCGCCGCGTGCGACGCGATCGGGCGCGATCCCGCGACGATGAGATTCACCGTCGCGACCGTCGTCTGCGCCGGACGCGACGAAGCCGAGTTCCGCCGGCGAGCCGTCGCGAGTGGTCAGGATCCCGATCGCGCGCGTGCCGACGCGGCGGCGGGTACACCTGACGAGGTCGTAGAGCGCATCCACGAGTACGAGCGCGCCGGCGCCGAGACGGTCTACCTCCAGTACCACACGCTCGACGAGCCCGATCATCTCGAACTGATCGGAACGGAGGTCGTAACGAAGGTCGGAGCCGCGTCGTGACGCCGCGCTCGACGCCGCGCTCGACGCCGCGCTTCGGCGTGCACACCGGGCTCCAGCACACGTCGATCGACGAGCTGCAGTCGTTGTGGCGGCGCATCGAGGAGCTCGGTTTCGACTGGATCTCGATCTGGGACCATTTCTACGCGGCCGACGCTTCCGGCGATCCGCATTGCCTCGAGGCGATCACCGCGCACACCGCGCTGGCGGCGACGACCGAACGCGTGACCTGCGGTTCGCTCGTGTACTCGGCGGGATATCGCCATCCCGCGGTACTCGCGAACGCGATGGCGACGCTCGACCAGGTCGCGCGCGGACGCACGGTGCTCGGCCTCGGCGGTGGCTGGCTGAAGGGCGAATACGACGCGTACGGATTGCACTACGGAACGCCCGGCGAACGGCTGCGCCTGCTGGAGGAGTACGTGCAGTGCGTACGCGGGCTGCTCACCCGGGAACACACGACGTTCGACGGCGAGTTCTTCCACATGCGCGACGCGCAGTGCGAGCCCAAGCCGGTGCAGAAGCGGCTTCCGATCTGGATCGGCGGCGGCGGCGAAAAAGTCACGCTGCGGATCGCGGCGCAACACGCCGACGGCTGGAACGTGCCGTTCATCCCGCCCGAGGACTGGGCACACAAGGCCGGAGTCTTGGACGCGCACTGCGAACGACTCGGACGCGACCCTTCCGAGATCACCAAGTCGGTGAACGTCGGAATGGCGTTCACCGAGGAGGAGCTCCGGCGTCAGTTCGGCCCGATCGCCGACGCGGTGAGGCCGGGGGTGCTCTCCGGGAGTGTGCCGGAGATGGTCGGCAAGGTCGGCGCGTACGTCGATGCCGGCGCGTCGTACGTGATCCTCGCGATGCGCGCGCCGTTCGATCGGGACGGCCTCGAGCGGTTCGCCGCCGAGGTCGTCCCGGCCGTACGAGGCTGATCTCGATGGGGCTCGACGATCTCGTTCACGACGCGATCCCCGTCAACCAACCGTACGCCGGACTCGGCGCCGAGGCGTACGACGTCTGGATGCCGCCGAGTGGCGACGATCCCGACGTCGAGGTCTACCGGCGGTGGATCGAACGCGGCGCGGGGCCGGCGCTGGAGCTCGGATGCGGAAACGGTCGACTGCTGGTCGGTTACGCGCGCGCAGGCTTCGACGTCGAAGGCGTCGACTCGTCGGCCGACATGCTCGCGATCTGCGCGGCCCACGGGCGCGACGCCGGGCTCGACCTCACACTGCACCACGCCGACTGGCTTGCGCTCGACCTCGGCCGCACTTACGCGACCATCTACAACCCCGCGGGATCATTCGCGCTGATCGCCGGCGACGACGACGCCCGCACCGCGCTCGCGGCCTGGCGACGTCACCTCCGGCCCGGCGGCCAACTCTTGATCGCGATGAGTGTGCCGACGGCCGATCTCGACGCGCGGTACGAGTGGCGCGTGCGTCGTAGCGGGACCCGGCCGAGCGATGGCGTGACGTTCATGGTGCACGAGGCAGTGCGGATCGATGCCGAAGCACAGACCGAGCACGTGCTGAACCGGCACGAGCTGTGGTCGGCGGGCGGCGAACTCATCACGACATACATACGCCGCCACCGGCTGCGCTGGTGGACTCGTGAGCAACTCGAGGGAATGCTCCGCACCTGCGACTACGTCGACGTACGTTCGCACGGCGGAAGCGACGGTTTCGTCACCGTCGGCCATTCGGCGTGACGCCGGCCACCGCGAACCACCGCGATCACGCTCCCGCCGTCGGTGTGCGCCAGTATTGCGAGATGCCGGCACCCGCAGGCGAGCTGCGCTTCGATCCGCTGACCCGCGAGTGGGTGAACATCGTCGGGAGCCGCCAGACTCGGCCGAACCTCCCCGCCACCGAGTGTCCGTTCTGCGTCGGCGGTCTCGAAGCGCCGGATCCGTACGACGTGCGCTGGTTCGCCAATCGTTGGCCGGCGTACGCGCCGGGCGAACCGGTCGACACCGTCGCCGCGGAAGCCGCCGGAACCACGCGCCTTCCCGCGGTCGGCGCGTGTGAGGTCGTGCTGTTCTCGCCCGACCACGACGAATCGCTCTCGACGCTCACGATCGGGCAGCTGCGCAAGGTCGTCGACCTCTGGGCCTCGAGAACGCTCGCGCTGCTCGCGCGACCCGAGATCGAGTACGTGCTCGTGTTCGAGAACCGCGGACGCGAAGTCGGCGCCACCATCGACCACCCGCACGGCCAGATCTACGGTTACGGGTTCATCCCTCCCGCACCCGCACGCGAGGCCGCCGTCGCCCGCGCGCACGGTTGCGGCGTCTGCTCAGAGGTGGCGGCCGAGCTCGCGTCGGGAACGAGACTCGTGACGACGCGCGGCGACTGGGCCGCATGGGTCCCTTACGCGTCGGGCCATGCGTACGGGATGCGCATCGCGCCGCGCGCACACCGCCCATCGATCCCCGCACTCGACGACGCTTCCCGGGACGATCTCGCCGCGGTGCTCATCGACGCGCTCGGGCGCTACGACCGGCTCTGGCCTCCGCCCGATCCGGCGTACCGATTCCCGTATCTGCTGTGGTTCCACCAGGCGCCGGCGGGCGGTGGCGACGAATGGCACCTCCACGCGCACGTCGCTCCTCCGCTTCGCGCACCGGGTGTCACCCGCTACATCGCGTCGGCTGAGGTCGGCGGCGGCACACTGTCGAACCCCGTCGTCCCTGAAGCCGCGGCGCGTGCATTGCGCGACGCGTGAAGCCGTCACCGACGTTCCGCGCGCCCGGTCGCGTCAACCTGATCGGTGGGCAGGTCGACTACCACGAAGGTTGGGTCGTGTCGTTGGCGATCGACCGCGACGTGCGCGTGCGCGCGACGGCGCGCGCCGACGCTCGCGTCATCGCTCGTTCTGCCGCCTTCGACGGCGCCGTCGACATCGCCGCCGACGGGAGCGACGACCCTCCCGCGACCCGGCCCGACTGGGGCCGCGCGATTGCGGGCGTCACTCGCGTCCTGGCCGAGCTCGGCCGCGCGCCGGTCGGGGTCGAGCTCGCGATCTCGTCGAACGTGCCGGTCGGCGCGGGGTTGTCGTCGAGCGCGGCGGTCGAGGTCGCGTGCGCGCTGGCGCTGTCGGACGTGGCCGGGTTCGCGCTGAACGGCGGCGAGCTCGCGCGCGGGGCGCAGCGGGCCGAGCATCTCGCAACCGGCGTGCCGTGCGGCATCCAGGATCAGATGACGTCGGTGTGCGGGCGTGCCGGTCATGCGATGTTCCTCGACTGCCGCATGCTCGAGGTCGAACACCTCCCGCTGCCACCGGAGTTGTCCGTGCTCGTCGTCCACTCGGGCGTCCCGCGCACGCTCGAGGGCTCGCCGTACGCGCAGCGGCGCGCCGAGAGCGAGGCCGTTGCCGCACGGCTCGGACTCCGGGTGCTGCGCGACGCGACGCCCGACCAGGTGCGCGAGATCCCGCGCGGCCGTCATGCCGTCACCGAGATGGAGCGAGTGCATGCGTTCGCGGAGGCGCTCCGGGGGCGAGACCTCGACGCGCTCGGTCCGCTGATGCTCGCGAGCCACGCGTCGTCGCGCGACGACATGGAAGTGTCGATCCCCGAGCTCGACGCGCTCGTGGAGTGCCTCGTCGAGGCGGGCGCGTACGGCGCTCGCCTCACCGGCGCAGGATTCGGCGGGTGTGTGGTCGCGCTCGGCCCGGTGCAGTCGACCGGCGCGATCGCCGACCGCGCGACGGAGCAGTACCGCGCCCGTACCGGTCTCGAGCCGACCGCGTGGGTCGTGCGCGGGTCCGCAGGTGCGAACCGGTCCGGGTAGCGGCGTCGTGCTCGCCGTGCGCGCACCGGGACGCGTCAACGTGATCGGAGACCACACCGATTACCAGGACGGCCTCTGCCTGCCGATGGCCATCGACCGGGAGGTCGTCGTCCGGGCGCGCGGGCGAATCGACGGATTGGTCGTGGCGCGGTCGGATGCGATCGCCGGGGTCGTGGAGTTGCCGGCCGACGGCAGCACCGAGCCGGCATCCGCGGAGCCGCGCTGGGGCCGTTCGATCGCGGCGGTGTTGCGAGGCCTCGCCGAACGGGGTCGGGCACCGATCGGCTTCGACGCGGAGGTGACGTCGACCGTGCCGGTGGGCTCCGGGTTGTCGTCGAGCGCGGCGTTCACGGTCGCCGTCACGATTGCCGCCGCCGAGATCGCCGGTCTGGAGCTCGACGGAAGGGCCGTCGCGCTCCAGGCGCAGGCGGCCGAACAGCATGCGACGGGTCTCCCGTGCGGTGTGATGGACCAGATGGCATCCGTGTTCGGACGCGCGGATCACGCGCTTCTGCTCGACTGTCGGAGTCTCGATCTCGAGGCGATCCCGCTCCCGGCGTCGGTCGCGGTCGCGGTTGTCCACACCGGCGTGGCCCGGCGGCTCGAGGACAGCGCCTACGCCGAGCGGCGCGCCGCGTGCGAAGCCGCCGCCGCGCAGCTCGGCGCGCCGACGCTCCGAGACGCCACCATCGATGAGGTCGCGGGCGATCCGTTCGCCCGCCATGTCGTGTCGGAGAACGGCCGCGTGCTCGACTTCGTCGACGCGTTGCGCGCCGGCGATCTCGATCGTTGCGGCCGCCTCATGAACGCGAGCCACGCATCGCTGCGCGACGACTTCCGGGTTTCGACCCCCGAGCTCGACGCGCTGGTCGACGCGCTCGTGGACGCCGGCGCGTACGGCGCGCGGCTGACCGGCGCAGGATTCGGCGGTTGCGTCGTGGGCCTGGTCGCGGCCGGCGGGGTCGACGACATCGTCGCGCGCGCCGGCGCGCGCTACCGTTCCACCACCGGGTTGACGCCGGTACCGCTGGTGGTGCGCGCGGTCGACGGAGCCGGCCTCGTCACCTGACGGAGGAACACGTGCCGAGCATCTTCAGCCGGATCATCGCGGGTGAGCTGCCCGGCAGGTTCGTGTGGAAGGACGAGCGCGCAGTCGCGTTCCTGTCGATCGCGCCGATGATGCCCGGACACACCCTCGTCGTGCCCCGCGAGGAGGTCGACCACTGGATCGATCTCGATCCCGCGCTCGCCGCGCACCTGTTCACCGTGGCCCAACACGTCGGCCGGGCTCAGGATCTCGAGTGGAAGCCCCGGCGCATCGGGTTGCTGATCGTGGGTGAAGAGGTACCGCACACGCACCTGCACGTCGTGCCGATCAACCAGCCCGACGAGCTGACGTTCGCGCACGCCGATCCGTCACCCGATCTCGACGAGCTCGATCACGCCGCGCTGCGTATGCGGGAGCGTCTGCGCGAGCTCGGCCGCAGCGAGGTATCCGACTAGCGGCCGTACTGCTCGTCGACCGCGCGGGCGAACGCGCGGTGCACGCGCGTGAGCTCGACCTCACCGTCGACTTCGGAGAGCCTCGAACCGATCCAACGGAGCTCGCCGATCAGCACGAGCGCGCCGTACGCGACGAGCGCACCGGCCGCCAGCAGGAGAACGGCCGGACCGGCGCCGGTTACCGCGGCGACCAACGCGGCTGCGCCCGCGACGAGGAGCACCCATGTGACGCGAGTCAAGCGGACTCTCGCCCGGGCGCGCGCCGCCTCCAACGGAAGGATCACCGCGATCTTGCGCCCGGTCGGCCACACCAGTCGCTGCTCCGGCCGCAGGACGATGGCGACGGGGTTTGCGCACGCCCGCCCGGTCTTGACCGAGAGCGCCGGGAGATCGCCGCGCTCCAAGTCGTCGATCCTCACACGCACCCGCGCCATCAGTGCGCGCTTTGCAGGCGTCCGGCGGCCGCCGGTGTCCGAGTCCCCCACCAAAACAGGTCGCGACCGTCGACGAACGTCACGCGCAGTCCGGGCACGGTCGCACGAAGCTCGAGCGCGTGCCGCTCCGCGAACGTGTACGGCTCGCTCGGCAACAGGACGACGTCCGGCGCACGCGCCGCGACCTCGGTGAGCGACACCTCCGGATACCGATCGACCGAATCGTCGAAGATGTTCGCAATCCCGGCGTGCGCGAGCAGCGACGAGCCGTAGGTGTCGGCCGCGAGCGACATCCACGGACGCCGCCAGATCGGGATGAACGCAGACAAGCGTTCCGGCGCGCGCGTCCGCGCCTGCCACGCGTCCCACGCGTCGAACGGCTCCGGCGGCTCGACACCGATCCCCGTCGCGAGCGCGCACACCGCGGGCCCCACGTCGCTGACGGAGCGGGGCGACATCGAATGCAGAGCCAGGCCGCGCGCTACGAGCGCGTCCGCATCCTCGAGCCGGTTCTCCTCGTCGTTGACGATCACGAGGTCGGGTGCGAGCGCGGCGACCGCGTCGACGTCGACGTTCTTCGTCCCGCCAACCGTCGGCACACCCGCGAGATCGCAGAACCGAGTGCAGCCGACCGGCCGGACACCCAACGCGACGAGCGTCTCCGTCGCGCTCGGGACCAACGAGACGACTCTCGCCGGTCTCACATGCGCTCGAGCAACTGCGCCTTCTTCGTCTCGAATTCCGCGGCCGTGATGACACCGCGGTCGCGCAGGTCCGCGAGCTGCTGCAATTGCTCCGGCACGGTCGGCGGCGCAGGTGCCGACGGAGCAAAAGCCGGCGCGGGATTCGACCAGCGCGCGCGCTTCTTCGCGTTCACCTCCATCTGGCGGTACAACTCTTGTTGCACGCCGTCCGGATGCCACACGTCGTCGAAATGAGACTGGCCGTCCCGGCCCGCGGACTCGATGTCGAGATCGCCGGCGCCGATGATCCGCTCCCAGATTCCCTGGTGGAAGTTGATGTTGTTGATGCGTTCCATCGGAATCTCGACCCCGCGCTTCGCGATCACGCCGGTGCGGTAGATGACCCGATCGTCGGTCACCACGAAGTGCGTGAAATTCCACTCGAGGTATTTGAGGCCGAGCCAGCCCGCCCAAACCACGGCCACGATCGCCCACAGGGCATTCAGCCATTTGTTGCCGACGGACAAGACGAGAACGAGCACGACGAACAGCGGGATCCCGCTCGCGATGTGCTTCGAGAAGAACCACCAGTGCGGACGGAGGTCGAGCGCGACCTCCTCGCCTTCGTTCAGCAGTTTCTTGGGGTACGGCACGCCGAAATTCTATGCGCGCCCGGACCTGCGGAGGCCGGATCCGTCGAGGCGGGACGGCGCCTGCGAGAAGCCGGGTACGTCATCGCCTTCGTACGGATCGAGGTCGACCGCGATCAAGAACCCGCGAGCCCGCTCGGCCTGGGGAAACCGATCGACGATCGCGTCGTGCGCCGGACCGTGGCTCGGCACGACGAGATGCGCGAGCTCGTGTACGAGCACGTAGTCGAGCACCCACGACGGGTACGCCGCGAGCCGCGACGAAACCCGGACCGCACCATCCTCGGGGGTGCAGGAACCCCAACGCTGACGCATGTTGTCGACCCAACGCACGCTCCGCGGGCGGGGAAGGTGATAGTCGCGCGCGAGTCGCCGGGCCCGCGCCGCGACGTCGATCGCCGACGAGTCGGTGCGCCGCCGCATGCGTTCGGCCAGCTCTTGCGCCGTCACCTGCGCTTCGTCGATCGACATCCAACGCGGGAACGACACCCGCAGTCGATCACCGACCAGCACCGCCTCGACGTGCTTGCGCCGGGGCGTCCCCCGAACGAGTTCGATCTCCATTCCCACCATCTATACCGCGTCCGTAGCACCGCGCCCAGCGCGACGTGTGAATGCTCCGCGAACTCCACGACGCGAGGCGCGCCGACCGCAAATTCTGCTTGACGCTCGCGCGGCGCGGTCGTAGTGTCCGCCATTACCGGTTCGCCGATGCGTCGGACTCCAAGCTCGTTTACGGGCGTGGAACGGACGTACGTGCGGGCCGGGACGTGCGCCGACCTTCGGGGAGGTGCACGGAACGGCAAACCAGTCGGCGGGCGCCTGCGAGGGCATGCCTACCGACTGGGCGCCGGAGGTCGGGCCCCGAGGAGATCGGAGCTGCCAACGCAGCGAAGACTACTCGGGGCCCTTCCGCGTCATCCGCCTTCCACGTCATCCGCACGCGCGCCGTCGCACCGGCTGTGTACGGTCCGAGCGTGCGCGACGCGCTGCTCCACGACCTCGATCCGCTCCAGCACGACGCGGTTACATCCGAGGCCGCGCCTCTTGCGATCATCGCCCCGGCCGGCTCGGGCAAAACACGAGTGCTCACCCGCCGTATCGCGTACGGGGCGCGTGAGGGGCGGGTCGTCGCTCGCCACGTGCTCGCCGTCACGTTCACCCGCAAGGCCGCGGGCGAGCTCGTCTCCCGCATCGGTCGTCTCGGAGTCGACGGCCGGATCACCGCGGGCACCTTCCATGCGATCGCCCTCGCTCAGCTGAGGCGCCATGCGACCGAACGCAACCGCGAGGCGCCACGCGTGCTCGATCACAAGGCGCGCCTGCTCGGACCGATCGTGGGCGGACGGGGTGCGGCCTCCACGGTGGCGGTCGCCGACGTGGCGGCCGAGATCGAATGGGCGAAGGCGCGCCTCATCTCGCCCGACGGCTACGCGGCGGCCGCCGACGCGGCGGGGCGACGCACCCCCCGAGGCGCCGGTGAGGTGTCGCGCCTGTACGCGGGTTACGAAGCGGAGAAGCGCCGACGGCACCTGATCGACTTCGACGACGTGCTCAGCCGATGCGCGGAGGCGATCGTCCGCGACGAGGAGTTCGCGGCCGGACAGAAGTGGCGCTTTCGCCATCTGTTCGTCGACGAATTCCAGGACGCCACCCCCTTGCAGCTGCGACTGCTGCGCGCCTGGCTGGGCGAATCGAAGGATCTGACGGTGGTCGGCGACCCGGCTCAGGCGATCTACGGCTTCACCGGCGCCGACGCCGGTCCCCTGATCGCGTTCGAGAAGACCTTTCCCGGAGGCAAAACGATCGCGCTGGCCCGCAATTACCGGAGCACGCCGGCCGTGGTGGCGCTCGCCGAGGTCGCGCTCGGCGCCTCGGCCGGCGGTTCCCGACGCGGTCCCGAGGCCGTCCGACCCCACGGCGCGCCGCCGACGATCACGGGCTACGGCGACGACGGCGCGGAGGCGAGCGCGGTCGCCGCGGCGTGCGAGCAGACTCACGCGTACGGAGTGCCGTGGCACCGCATGGCGGTCCTGTTCCGCACCAACGCGCAGTCGTCACGCTTCGAGACGGCATTCACCCGCCGCGGCGTGCCCTTCCGCATCGGCGAGGCGCAGCGCTTCGCGACCCGGCCTCCGGTGGCCGCCCTCCTCGACCGGCTGCGGGACTCCGAGCGGAAGCTGCCCGGCCGCCCGTTCGCGCACCACCTGGCCGACCTCGCCTCCGACGACGACGCGATCGAGTCCGACGAGGCGCGGGCGCATCGCGACTCGCTGCTCGATCTCGGGCGTGACTACATCGAAGCGGTCGGCGGAATCGGCGGTGTCGGCGAGTTCGCGATCTGGCTCGATACCGCCACGGGCGGGGGTGCTACGGCGCGAAGCTCGAGCGGCGCCCACGGCGTCGACCTGGTGACGTTCCACCGGGCCAAGGGGCTCGAGTGGACCGTGGTGTTCGTCACCGGCCTCGAACAGGGGTTGGTGCCGATCTCGTGGTCGACATCCGACGCCGCTCGGGCGGAGGAGCGGCGGCTGCTGCACGTGGCCTTGAGCCGCGCCGAGGACGAGCTTCACTGCTCGTGGGCCCGGACGCGCTTCGCGGGCACCCGCCGAACGTCGCGCGAACCCTCGCCCTGGCTCGGGCTCCTCGAGAACGAGGCCAACCATGCACCCCACGGTTTGCTGCAGGAGCGGCGCGCGCCGCGCGCGCACCTCGCGGACCTGCGCGCGACCCTGAACGCCGCGTCACCGCCGAGCCCGCCGCCGAACCGCGCACACCGCCTGCGCCATTGACGCGCGGAGGCCGGCGGGCAACGATGGGCGGACACCGACCAGCGAGTCGCGGGAGGTCGTCATGGGATCGACGTCATGAGATCGACGTCATGAGATCGACGTCATGAGATCGACGGCATGAGATCGACGCTGCCGCTGTTTCCTACTGACGACGGTTGGCCGTATCCCGATACGGCGGCGCGCGAGGTCGCCGCCGATGCACCCGATCTCGACGCGCTCGAGCTGCTCGGACCGCACGCGTTCGACACGCTGACCTCCGAGGAGCACGACGCGTTGCGGTTCCGCTTCGGTTTGAACGGAGGCAACGCGCTCTCGATGAAGGAGCTTGCGCCACTGCTCGGCTGCAGCCGCGCCAAGGCCGGCGAACTCGTCGGACGTGCGATCGACAAGATGCGCGTACAGCTCCTGCGAGAATGAACGTGGTGTCACCGGGTCGTCGCGTGCTTGGACGGTCGATCTGAACGACGAGCTGCCGCTGTAGCCTCAATCGGATGCACGAGTTCGACGCCGCGACGCAGGCGCTCGCGGACCGCGTCCTCGAGCTCCTGCGCGCGTTGGCGGCCCTCGACCCCACTCCCCTCAACGGAACGATCCAACCCTCCGAGCTCCCCGCCCTCGTCCGCCCGATGATCGACGAGAAGGGAAACGATCCGGCGACGGTGCTGGAGTACTTCACATCCGTGCTCGCACCGGCGGTGATCCGAGCCGACAGTCCTCGGTTTCTCGCCTGGATCCCCTCCGCGCCCACGAAAGCATCGATGCTGTTCGACGCGGTCGTGTCGCTCGCTTCCGTCAGCGGCGTCTCGTGGATCGAATCGGCCGGTGCGATCTCGGCCGAGAACGAGGCGCTGCGGTTCATCGCCGACCTCGCCGGCATGCCCGCGTCGGCCGGTGGCACGTTCGTGCAAGGCGGCTCGGCCGCGAACCTCTCCGCGTTGGCCGTTGCACGCGACGCCGGGCGGCGGCGTCTGGGCGACAACCGCAGGCGTGTGCGGTTCGCGATCACCGTCGACACTCATTCGTCCGTGCGAAACACGATGCACCTCCTCGATGTCGGTCCGCTCCTCGTACCTCTCGTCGACGACCGCCTGACGGGCGACGCGCTCGCAGAAGCGCTCGACACGTGCGACGACCCTGCGTCGGTGTGCGCGGTCGTGGCCAACGCGGGGAGCACGAACGCGGGACTCGTCGACGATCTCTCCGGGATCGCCCGCATCTGCGACGAGCGCGCGCTGTGGATGCACGTCGACGCCGCGTACGGCGGTGGCGCGCTCCTCGCACCATCGGCGCGGGGACAGTTCGCAGGAATAGAGCGGTCCGATTCGCTCGTCATCGACCCGCACAAGTGGCTCTACGCCCCGCTCGACTGCGCGGCGCTGCTCTACCGCGTTCCAAGCCTCGCCCGTTCCGTCCACGGCCAGCACGCGGCCTATCTCGACTCGGTCAATGAGCAAACCGGCGGATGGAACCCCGGCGACTACGCGTACCAGCTCACGAGGCGAGCGCGCGGGCTGCCCTTCTGGTTCTCGCTCGCCGTGCACGGCGCCGACGCGTACCGGGACGCGGTCGAGCACGTGCTCGAGATCACACGCGGCGCGGCGGCGCGTATCCGCTCCCTCCCCCACCTGGAGCTCCTGCGCGAACCCGAGCTCTCGATCGTGCTGTTCCGGCGCCTGGGCTGGGACGCCGCGCAATACGCGGCCTGGTCCGAGCAGCTGATGCGAGACCACGGTGCGCTCGTGGTCCCGACGCGGTGGCACGACGAGTCGGTG
>JAUZEM010000502.1 GCA_030839005.1 Actinomycetota bacterium
TTGCCGCCGTGGAGGTCGCCGTGGAAGACGCCGTACAGCATCGCGCCTTCCATGAACGACACGAGGCCCGCGTGCAGGACGGCCTCGGTGTCGACGCCGGCTGCGTGCATCGCCTGCACGTCGTCCCACGGGATGCCGTCGAGCCGCTCCATGACGAGGACGCGACGCGTCACCAATGTCGGGTGAGGACGGGGCACGATCGTCGCGCGCTGTTCGGTCTCGGCGAGGACACGGGCGATATCGAGCATGTTCTGCGCTTCCAGGCGGAAGTCGAGCTCTTCGACGATGGTCTCCGCGAACAGCTCGATGAGCGCGGGCGGGTTCGCGAGCGCGGCCACCGGGATGCGCCCGACCAGGTGGGGAGCGAGCCACGACAACGCCTCGATGTCCTCGCGCACGAGGTGCGCGATCTGTGGGCGCTGGACCTTGACCACGACGTCTTCGCCGGTGCGCAGGCGCGCCGCGTGCACCTGGGCGATCGACGCCGCCGCAAGCGGTGTGCGCTCGAACCACGAGAACACGTCGTCGAGTGAGCGGCCCAGATCGCGCTCGACGACGCGGCGCACGTCGGCGAAGGACTCGGGCGGAACTCGGTCGCGTAGCAACTTGAACTCGGCGACCAGCTCCTCGGGGAACAGGCCCTCGCCACCCGAGATGATCTGTCCGAGCTTGATGTAGGTCGGACCGAGGTGCCCGAAGGCGATGCGCAACCGTCGCGACAGATCGCGCCGCGAGCGCGGTGGTCCCTTGCGGCGCTCGCCGACCGCCCACACGCCGAGCGCACTGCCTACCCGTCCGACGACACGGGCCAGCCGTCCGAAGGGTGGCAGCCGACCGGTCTCCATCCAGCGCGGGTACTCGGCGCGGACTCGCTCTCGTAGTCGTTCGATGTCGCGGCGCCACGTCATCGATTCGGGCTCGACCACCCATGGCCCGTGATCGGTGAACGATCCGATCGCGAGATCGGCGGACGGTGGGCCATCGACCATCCGGAAACGATAGGGGCGCCGGAAGGTTCGACCTTCCCGGCGCCCCGTCTAACCGCGTGCGACTCCCGCGTTACTGCAAACCTCGGCAGCGACCGCCCCACGGCCCGGGGCCGACGTGTTGGAAGAGGAAGAGCGCGAGCTGATCCTGGTCGGCGGGCGACGCCGCGGCCGGGTCGACACCGACGAGATCGGTTCGGCCGGCGGCGCGAGCGACGTTGTTCCACGTCGAGCGCAGGAATTGGTACGCCCCGCGGTAGACACCGTCCGGGCTGACTGCGCGATAACCGCCGGCACTGTCGGACTCGTGCGCGCGCGTGCATACCAGGAACGGATCCTGCGACGGCGACGCGGCCACCGGTATGGGCGGAACGAAGCCCGTCGCGAGCCAGGCGCCGCCACCGGCGCGGGTCGCGAGCGCGACGACGGGATGCTGACCCGAAAGGAGGTCGAACGGAGCCGGAACCGAAGGCGCGCCGGCGAGTCCGACGACACTTCCGTCGGTGCGTGCTACCTCATAGCCCTTGCCGTCGCTCGGGATCGCGATCGCAGCGGCCAGGTGGCCCCCGTCGACGACCGAGCCGTCGAAATGGGCGTCGCCGAACGCGAACACCCCGCCGTCGGCCCCGAGCAGGTAGTAGCCGTAGCCGGAAGGGGTCGGCGCGATCGCGACGATCGGCGCGCCGTGCGCGAACGAGGTCGCGGCGCCTTCGAAGGCCGCGTCACCGAACGAGAACACACCACCGTCGGCGCTGACCAGCCAGTAACCCTGGCCCGAGGGTGTCGGCGCGATGGCGACGATCGGAGCGATCAACCCGGCGCGGTTGCCGATGGCACCGTGGAACGCGGCATCACCGAACGCGAAGACCCCGCCGTCGGAGCCTGCGAGCCAGTAGCCGTTTCCCTTCGGCGCCGCCGCGATGCCGACGATCGGCGCGACGAGCGACCGGTTTGCGGCCGAACCCGCGAAGCGGGCGTTGCCGAACGCGAACACGCCACCGTCCTCGGCCGCGACCCAATATCCGCGACCGCTGGGCGTGGCCGCGATGTCGACGAGATCGGCGTTCAGGCGCATTGCAGTCGACGGTCCCAGCGCGGGAGCGCCACCAACGGCGCGCACCGTGTTCGCGAGCGGGTCGTCGACGCTGCTCGGCGAACCGCCGGCGCTCGACAAGATCGCGCCGCCGGCCACGAGGACCGCCAAGGCCGCGCCGACGAGAGCCACCGACGAAACCGCGGAGCGACTCGACTCACGCGCACTCGTCCGGCTCGGCGGGTGATCACGACGCCGCGACGCGGCCGTGGGGGATTGGGTCTGCATCTGGTCGAGCTCGCGAGGTGCTTCCTCGCGCGCAGGTGGCCTTCCGGCCATTGGATCCTCCTCAGGACGCGCACTCCGCTGCGGGTCGGACGGGGTCTTGCCGGGCGGGCCCTGGGAAGACAGGGGCTGACGGTATGAGGGCGTCGGAGCGGAGCCCATACCGGGAGCCCGCGAGGACTGCCTCGCGTAGTCCATTTGGACTATGTGGAAAACCGACGACTTCGTGAGCCTGACCGGCGCGTCGGCGGACTTTCCGTCCGCTGCTAGTGCGGCCGCGTCATTTTCCGCCGGACCAAGCGTCGGTTCGGACAATTGCGTAACTAAGGGTCGGTACCCCGAACGAGCAGGCCGCTCGATCGGACGCCCGGTCGGGTCCGGCCGCGGACGCCAAAGGCGGTCGACGACAATGCGGTCGATGCGTTCCATGCGTTCGATGCGTTCGATGGCCGTTGTGCACCGGGGCGAGACGACGATCGGTCCGGTTGCGTCCGACGGCCGCACGATCACGCTCGTCGCACGGACGACCGCCGTACACATCGGAGGCGACGCGCGAGGCGCGTGGCGCGTCCGCTCCCGGCCGCTGCTCGTCGAGGTTCTCGACGAGAACGGGCAGCGGCACGTCGTTCACATCCGAGACGTCGAGCACGCGCTGATCGCCGCGGTCGCGATCGGTGGGCTCGCGAGCACGTGCGCGCTGCGGGCTCTCCGCGAAGGCCGCACGCGGAAAAGGAGAGCATCCCGATGAACGAGAACCTTTCTGTCGATCCGACAACCCCGGATGAAGAGCGCATCCGATCGACGATCACCAGCGGCCTGGATCGGCTGATGAGCGTCTCGGCCGATCGCGTGTTCGCCGAGCCGGTCCGCGTCGGTGACCGGGTCGTGATCCCGGCCGCGAGCGTCGAGTGCTCGGGCGGATTCGGCTTTGGCGGCGACGAGCACTCGAACGGCGGGGGCGGAGGCGGAGGCCACCAAGTCGGCCGGCCCGTCGCCATCATCGAGGCCGGACCAACCGGTGTTCGGGTGAAACCGGTCATCGACTTCACCCGCGTCGGGCTCACCCTGACGGCCGCGGTTCTCACCGTCTGGCGAGCGTCCCGAAAGTAAGCCTGTAGCTCACGTCGAGGCCCGGCATTGCGGCCGAACCGTGCCCTACAGCGGGCTCGGGCGCTGTCGATCGCCCACAACGCATCTCTCTGACGCCCGGCGGAGTTGCTGGCGCACCCGCCGAGTTTGGGCCACCATCGCGGCTCGTGGAAGACCGAGCGGGAAGCCTCGACCGGCGTACGTTGCTACGGCTCGGGGCGTTGGCCGCGGCCGGGTTCGGTGGTGCCGGGCTTGTCGCGGCGTGCGGTGGGAGCTCGAAGCACGGCGCGCGTCCGAGTGCTCCACTCGGCAGGCCGTCGACGACGGTCGTCGACCCTTCGTTGCCGTGGTGGTTGCGCGGCGATTTCGCGCCGGTGGCCAAGGAGGTCGAGACGTTCGACCTCCGCGTCGAGGGTTCGTTGCCGAAGGAGCTCGCGGGCTTGTACGTGCGCAACGGTTCCAATCCAAAGCCTGGATGGTCACCGCACTGGTTCCTCGGTGACGGCATGGTGCACGGCGTCATGATCGAGGACGGCCGCGCGAGTTGGTATCGGAACCGCTACGTGCACACGACGTTGCTCGCGGCGGGCGGTGGTCTCACGGCCAAAGGCGCGCCCGGCGGCGCGGCCGGCCTCAGCAACGTCTCGGTCGTGCATCACGCCGGCAGGCTCCTCACGCTGGGCGAGGTGGGATTCCCGTACGAGTTGCGGGCCACGGACTTGTCGACCGTTGGTTCGTACGACTTCGCCGGCCGGCTCAAGGGCAATATGACCGCGCATCCCAAGATCGATCCGGTCACCGGAGCGATGCATTTCTTCGGATACAACTTCGCGGAGCCCTTTCTCGAGTACCACGTCGCCGACCGCGACGGCACACTCGTGTCGAGCCAGCCAGTTTCGGTGAAGGCGGCGACGATGATCCACGACTTCGCGATCACCGAGCGAGACGTCGTGTTCTGGGAAATGCCCGTCCTGTTCGACATGAAGCTCGCGATCAAGATGGTCAGCGAGGCCCGTTCGACTGTGATGCCCTACGTGTGGAAGCCCGCGTACGGATCGCGTCTCGGGGTCATGCCACTCGGTGGTCCGGCTTCCGCGATTCGGTGGGTCGAGATCGAGCCGTGCTACGTGTTCCATGGGATGAACGCGTGGCGCGCCGGCGACGAGGTCGTAATCGACGTGTGCCGGCTGCAAAAGGTGTTCGTGGCCGGCGCGGCCCTCGGGCTGCCGCCGCGCCTGCATCGCTGGCGAATCAACACGAACGGTCCGAATCTGGGCTTCCGCGACGAGGTGCGCTCGGACCTCGATGCCGACCTGCCGTCGATCGACCGGCGCTACGTCGGCCGCACGTATCGCCATGGCTGGCGAGTCGAGACCCGTTCCACGCCCGACGACGTCGTGCTCGCCGGCGCGGTGCACATCGACGCGCAAACCGGCACTGAGACCCGCTGGGATCCGGGACCGCAATTCTCGTCGGGCGAATGGCTCTTCGTGGCGACCGGTCCCGATGAAGCCGAAGGCGTCGTGATGACCTACGTCTACGACCACGCCGCCGACACCTCGTCGCTCGTCGTGCTCGACGCACGCGACATCGGCGCCGGCCCGGTGGCACGCATCGCGCTGCCCCAGCGGGTGCCCTACGGGTTTCATGCAACTTGGGTACCCGCCACCGCCGCGTGATGGGCGTCGAACCGCGGCGACACGCGGCCGAAGAAGTCGTCTTCTACCGATTCATCGCGCGAGCTCGCGCAGCAGGAACACCTCGGACCGGATGAGGCTGCGCCAGTCGGCGAGGTGCAGGCTCTCGTCCTCTCCGTGGATGTTGGAGCCCGGATCGTTGGGACCGATCAGGAGCGCGGGGATTCCTCCGAACGCGTCTGCGAACGGTCCGACGAAGGGGATCGACCCGCCGATGCCCATGGGAACCGCCTCGACGCCGAATCCGGCGTGCAGCGCGCGCCGCGCCGCGTCGAACGCCGGGCCCGTCGGATCGGTCTGCCACGCGGGCGCGCCCTCGAGCGCGGTGATCGTGCACTCGAGTCCCCACGGAACGTGCCGCTCGAGGTGGGTCCGGAGGTACGCGAGCACGCGCTCGGGTTCCTGACCCGGACCGAGGCGCAGACTGAGCCGCGCCGACGCCCGGGCGACGATCTGGTTCGACGATCCCTTGATCGGATGACCGTCGATCCCGATCACCGTGAGACACGGCCGCAGCCATAGTCGCTCGTGCAGGGAGACGTGCGGGTCGCCGACGAGGTGCACGCCCGGACGCACCCCCGCGGCGCGGGCGAAGCGCTGCGGCGCGTCGTCGAAGCCCGCGATCGGCACCCGCTCGTTCGCGGTGGCCTCGAGCAGGCCGTCGAACGCGCCGTCGAACGCGAGGTCGCCGTTCTCGTCGACCAACGACGCGAGGAGGCGTGACAACGCCATGACCGGATCAGGGATCGCGCCGCCGGAGATTCCCGAGTGTTGCGGCCCGTCGAGCGCCCGCAGCTCGATGTCGGCGGCGGCGAGGCCGCGCAATGAATAGGTGAGTCCAGGGACCCCGACCTGCCAGTTCCCGGCGTCGGCGAGCACGAGCACATCCGAACGGAGCTCTTCGAGGTGGGCGGTGAGGAACGCGTGCAGCGTCGGCGATCCGATCTCCTCCTCTCCTTCGACCAGCACGCGCACGTTGCACGGCAGCCCGCCCGCGCTCGTCAACCACGCGCCGACCGCGTGCGCGTGCGCGACCGCGCCGGCCTTGTCGTCGGACGCGCCGCGGCCGTAGAGACGGCCGTCGCGCTCCTGCGGCTCGAACGGATCGCTCGCCCAGTTCTCGATGATCCCGGGCGGTTGGACGTCGTGATGCGCGTACAACAGAACGGTCGGCAACTCCGGGCCGGCGTGCAACCACTCGCCGATGACGAACGGCTGCGATCCGTCGACCGCCGCCACGCGCACGTTCTCGAGCCCGTGCGCGCGCAGGAGCTCGACAGTGGCGTCGGCGCTCGCGCGCACGTCCGCATGGTGCTCCGGGTCGGCGCTGATGCTCGGGATGCGAACGAGCGCCTCCAGCTCCGCGCGTGCACCGTCGATGACGTCGTCGACCGCGGCGACGGCCGCACTCACGCCGGGATCGGTGTCGCTTCGTTTGGCCATCAGTCGGGCCTCGGGGTGGGGCGCATGGTCTCCGGATCGCCTCGTTGGGCGCCGGAGCGTCCGTCGCCGAACGGCG